>CAYLKS010000049.1:0-19693 GCA_964384205.1 uncultured bacterium
TAGAGCACCGGACTCCAAATCCGGGTGTTGGGGGTTCGAATCCCTCCTGGCCTGATAACAGGGAGAAGTAAATGGAAAAAGTTAAAAAATTTATAGATGAAGTGAAAAAAGAATTCAAGAAAGTTTCTTGGCCTAGTAAAGAAGAGATTTATGGTTCTACAGCAATGGTGATTTTTTTGAGTTTGGTGTTGGCTGTTTATTTGTTTATTGTAGATAAAATTTTAGAAAAATTGATTTTACTTATTCTTTAAGGTGGATTGACGATGGGTGATGATTTACAGAAAGAGTCAAAATGGTATGCAGTTCATATAGCTGCAGGTCAGGAAAATAAAGTAAAGGCTCTTATAGAAGAGGCTATTGAAAAAACTGATTGGAAAGAGAAAATTTTTAATGTATTGTTACCTGCAGAAGATAAAATTGAGATAAAAAAGGGTAAGAAAAGAAAATTACAAAAAAAGTTTTTTCCATCTTATTTATTTATTAATATGATATGTGATGATGATACAATGCATTTTGTTTTAAATATACCGGGTGTTACTAATTTTATTGGTATAAAAAATAAACCATCTCCTGTTGATGATAATGAGATTAACAAGTTGATTAAAAAGTTAGAGTTGGAAAAGAGTAAAGAGGAAGATAAATACCCTTATAAGTCAGGTGATAGAGTTAAGATAATAGAAGGTCCGTTTAAATCTTTTACTGGTATTGTGGATAGTGTGAATGTTGAGAAGAATAAAATAAAGGTATTAGTTAGAATTTTTGGTAGAACGACTCCGGTAGAGTTAACTTTTGAGCAAGTTACATTAGAAGACAAGGTCAATTAAAAGAAAGAGGTGATGAACAGTGGCTAAAAAAGTAGTTGGTAAGATTAAATTACAGATACCAGCGGGTAATGCTAATCCGTCACCACCAGTTGGACCTGCATTAGGACAGCATGGTGTGAATATTATGGAATTTTGTAAAGCTTTTAATTCAAAGACTCAGAAAGATGCGGGATTAATTATACCTGTAGAAATAACAGTATATGCTGATAAGAGTTTTTCTTTTATAACTAAATCACCGCCTGCAGCGGTGTTGATTAAAAAAGCTTTAGGTCTGGAAAAAGGTTCCGGAGTTCCAAATAAAGAAAAAGTTGGAAAGATAACAAGAGCGCAATTAGAAGAAATAGCAAAAACAAAGATGGAAGATTTAAATGCGCATGATATTGATGCCGCAGTAAAAATTATAGCAGGTACCGCAAGAAGTATGGGTGTGGAAGTAGAAGGATAGTAAAAAATGTGGAAGGTGTCTTATGAAGTTAAGTAAAAGGATGAAAGAAAATTTCAAGCTTTTTGACAAGCAGAAGAGGTATCCATTAGATGAAGCAATCGAAATCCTGAAAAAATTTAAAAGGGCAAATTTCGATGAGACAGTAGAATGCGCTGTAAATCTAAATGTGGATCCTCGAAAAGCAGATCAAGTAATTAGAGGCACCGTTAGTTTACCACATGGAACAGGAAAGCAAGTCAGGGTTTTAGTATTAACTAAAGGCGAAAAAGTAACAGAAGCGCAAGAAGCAGGTGCTGATTATGTAGGAGCAGAAGAATATATTGAAAAGATCAAACAAGGTTGGTTAGATTTTGATGCAGTAATTGCAACCCCTGATATAATGAGTGAAGTTGGTAAACTCGGTAGAATTCTTGGTCCAAGAGGGCTTATGCCTAATCCCAAGGTTGGGACAGTTACTTTTGAAGTTGGTAAGGCAGTGAAGGAAGTTAAGGCAGGTAAGATTGAATTTAGAACAGACAAGTTTGGAAATGTGCATGCACCTGTGGGAAAGATAAGTTTTACTAATCAACAATTGCGAGAAAATATAGTTGCTTTTTTGAATACTCTGATTTCTATGAGACCAGCAACACTTAAGGGACAATACATAAAGAATGTGGCTGTTAGTACTACCCAGGGTCCAGGTGTAAAAGTTGATTATCTAGAGCTTACTAGATAAGGAGAAAATGATGAAGAAGGAAACAAAAATTCAGAGAGTAGAAGAGCTAAGAAAGCTATTGAAGGAGAATGCGAGTTATATAGTAGCTGATTTTAAAGGCATTACAGTTAATTCTATTAACGAGCTACGAAAATCTTTATATAAAAATAATATAAATCTTTTCGTAGTAAAAAATAATTTAATAAAGCTCGTATTAAAAGAAAACAATCAAGAAGATATTGCAGAAAAGTTTGTAGGAACAAATGCGGTAGCTTTTTGCGGTGATGATCCTGTAAGTGCGGCAAAAATGTTCAAGGATTATGCGAAGAATGAACCCAAATTTGATATAAAATTTGGTGTTCTTGAAGATAACATAATTGGAAAAGAAGAGATAGAGCAACTTGCAAAATTACCTGATAGATTAACATTGATAACACAATTTGCTATGTTATTAAATACACCGCTTGTTAATTTTGCGCGATTATTAAAAGAACCTATTTCAGGTTTTGCACGTGCTTTAAATCAATTATCTGAACAAAAAGAAAATTGAAAGTTCTGGAGGTAAAAATGTCAGAAGAAAAAATTACATTAACTGAAAATGCAAATAAAGTTCTGGAATTAATTGATCAAATGAACATTCTAGAACTCTCAAATTTAGTTAAAGCTATAGAAGAGAAGTATGGAATTAGTGCTGCTGCTCCTGTTGCAGTTGCTGCAGCTGCAGGTGCTGCAGGTGCTGGTGCAGCTCCTGCTGAAGAGGAGAAAACAGAATTTGATGTTATTTTGAAAGAAGTTGGTGGACAAAAATTACAAGTTATTAAAGTTGTAAGAAGCTTAACAGGTTTAGGCTTAAAAGAAGCTAAAGAAGTTGTTGATAAGGTTCCATCAAAGATTAAAGAAGGTATTAGCAAAGAAGAAGCTGAAGATATTAAAAAACAATTATCTGAGGTTGGTGCAACTGTCGAAATTAAGTAAAGATAGCTTTTTTAGTGATGACAGATTTTATAATATATATGTACCAGAGGAGATTGTGTCTCTGGTACATATTTTTTTTATTTTAAAACTTAATAAAAGGGGATTGGTATAATTATGTCAAAAACATTTGAAAGATATAATTTTGGGCGATTACCTGAAGTAATTGATGTCCCCAATTTGATTGAAATTCAGATAAAATCATACAATGATTTTTTACAGAAAGATGTTCCTCCTGATAAAAGAGAAAATAAAGGATTACAAGCAGTTTTAAATAATATTTTCCCTATTAAGGATACAAATAATAAATTTGAATTAGAATTTATAGAATATTCTGTTGGTGAACCCAAATATACTATTCAAGAATGTCAAGAAAGAGATATGACCTATGCTGTTCCTCTTAAGGCTACTATGAGGTTAACAGTTTATGATATAGATGAAGATACAAAAGAACGAGAAGTAAAAGATATAATAGAACAGCAGGTATATCTTGGAGAGTTACCTCTTATTACTGATAGGGGTACTTTTATTTTTAATGGAGCTGAAAGAGTTATAATTAATCAATTGCATAGATCTCCTGGTGTTGTTTTTGATATAATTCCACATTCAGCAGGTAGAAAAATTTACTCAGGTAAGTTAATTCCTCAAAGGGGTTCTTGGCTTGAGTTTATTATAGACCATAATAATGTTGCTAATGTAATTATTGATAATTCCAGAAAAATGAATCTTTGCACTTTTTTGAGGTGTTTAGGTTATAGTGATATAAAGTCTATTCTGGAATTATTTTTTAAATTGGAAAAAAAGAAAGTTGTTGAATTGACTACTAGTAGTGATAGTAGTGATAGTGGTTATTATATTGTCCCTCCTCTTACTACAGTAGATGGGCAGGTTTTTTTAGAATCTATTGAATATCTTACAGACGCATTATTGAAAAAAATTAAAGAAGAAGAATTAGAAGAAGTTTATGTTCTTGATATAAAAAAGCATCCTGAAGCTCAGGTATTAATTAATGCATTTTTAAAAGATTCAACAAAAACTACAGAAGAGGCTTTAATTGCTTTTTATTCTACAATTAGGCCTGGAAATCCTTCTAATATTGATGCTGCAAAAGATTTATTTGAAAGAATGTTTTTTAATCCTAAAAGATATGACTTGGGTAATGTTGGTAGATTTAGATTGAATGTACGTTTAGGTATTGATTTACCAGAAGATCAAACAACTATAACAAATACAGATTTAGTAGAGATTGTTAGATATTTATTTAAATTATGGAAAGAAGATCCCGAAGCATATGATGATGATATAGATCATCTTGGTAATAGGCGTGTTAGATCTGTGGGAGAGCTTGTAGCAGGGCAGTTTATTATTGCATTTACTAGAATGGCCAGGGCGATTAGAGAAAAAATGAGTCTTGGAGATATTACTACGATCACACCGCAGGATTTGATAAGTGCTAGAACTATAAATTCAATTATAAATTCATTTTTTGGTACAAGTCAGTTATCTCAGTTTATGGATCAAACTAATCCGTTATCTGAGATGACACATAAAAGAAGGTTATCTGCTTTAGGTCCTGGTGGTTTAACAAGAGAAAGAGCTGGTTTTGAGGTGCGTGATGTTCACCAATCACATTATGGGCGAATTTGTCCTATTGAAACACCTGAAGGTCAGAATATTGGGCTTATATCATCTATGTGTGTTTATACCAGAGTTAATAAGTATGGCTTTTTAGAAACACCTTATAGAAGAGTTATAAATAAACAGGTTACAGATGAGATTGTTTATTTGAGTGCTCATGAAGAAGAGCGTTATATTATTGCACAAGCTAATGCAACAGTGAAAGATGGTATTTTGGTTGACGAAACAGTAAAAGCAAGACAAAAAGGTGAATTTGTAATTGCAAGAGCAGAGGATGTTGATTTTATTGATTTAAGTCCGAAGCAGATTGTTTCTGTTGCGGCATCGTTGATTCCATTTTTGGAACATGATGATGCTAACAGAGCTTTAATGGGTTCTAATATGCAGCGTCAGGCTGTTCCTTTGCTTGTATCAGATTCTCCCATTGTTGGTACTGGTATGGAAAAAATTGTTGCAAGAGATAGTGGCTCTGTTATAAAGGCTAAAAGATCCGGTAGGGTTGAATATGTTTCTGCAAATAAAATCATAATTTTACCGGATGAAAGAGATGAATCAGGAGAATTTCCTTTTGATATATATGATTTATTAAAATTTAAAAGAACAAACCAAGATACTTGTATTAATCAGCGTCCGATTGTTCAGCAGGGTGATCATGTTGAAAAGGATCAGATTATAGCAGATGGTTCTATGACAGATCACGGAGAATTGGCATTAGGAAAGAATGTGGTTGTTGCTTTTTTACCATGGAATGGTTACAATTATGAAGATGCTATAATTGTTAGTGAAAGATTAGTAAAAGATGATGTTTTTACTTCTGTTCATATTTTTGAGCATAAGGTTTATGTAAGAGATACTAAGAGAGGTAAAGAGGAGATAACCAGAGAAATTCCAAATATCAGCGAATATTCATTAAGTCATTTAGATAAAAATGGTATTGTGAAGATAGGTTCTTATGTAAAACCAGGAGATATTCTTGTTGGTAAAGTTACTCCTAAAGGTGAAACAGAATTAACTCCAGAAGAAAAATTATTAAGAGCAATTTTTGGTGAAAAGGCAAAAGATGTTAAAGATACTTCTTTGAGAGTTCCTCCTGGCTTGGAAGGTATAGTTATTGACACTAAAGTATTTTCAAGAAGAGAGCATTCTGAATTTACTAAAAAAGAAGAAAAGCAAAGAATAAAAAAATTGGAACAAGAGACTGAAAGAAATTTGAAAAAATTAAAAGAGATTAGAGATAAAAAATTAAAAAAATTATTGTTAAATAAATTAAGTAATGAGATTAAACATAGGGAAACAGAAGAGGTTATTCTTGAGAAAAATGTAAAATTGACAAAAGAGATATTAAATACTCTTGATTTTGATGAAGTCTCATATTTTGAAGGTCTAACTTTAGAACCTCAAATTAATAGACAGATTCTTGAAATATATGAGGAATTTGAAAAGACGAATTTAGATATTCAAGAAAAATATGAGAAAGAGATGGAAAAAATTATAGGTAAAGATGAATTGCCTCCTGGAATATTACAATTAGTTAAGGTTTATATAGCACAGAAGAGGAAAATATCTGTGGGTGATAAAATGGCTGGTAGGCATGGTAATAAGGGTGTTGTATCTACTATAGTTCCAGAAGAAGATATGCCGTTTTTAGAGGATGGTAGGAGAGTAGATATTGTTTTGAATCCATTGGGTGTGCCTTCACGTATGAATATTGGTCAATTATTAGAAACTCATTTGGGATGGGCAGCAGCTGCTTTAGGTTATAAAGTAGCAACCCCTGTTTTTGATGGCGCTACGATTTCTGATATTAAAGAATGGCTTAGAAAAGCAGGGCTTTCAGAATCTGGTAAGAGCGTGTTATATGATGGAAAAACAGGAGAGCCGTTTAAAGATAAAGTTACAGTAGGTGTTATGTACATGCTGAAACTTTCACATATGGTAGAAGATAAGATGCATGCTCGTTCCATAGGACCGTATTCTTTGGTAACTCAGCAGCCTCTTGGCGGTAAGGCTCAATTTGGAGGACAGCGTTTAGGAGAGATGGAAGTTTGGGCTTTGGAAGCATATGGAGCAGCTTATTGTTTACAGGAAATGTTGACAGTAAAATCAGATGATGTTGAAGGAAGATCGAAGATTTATGAAGCTATTATAAAAGGAGAGAATCCTCCTAAACCAGGTGTGCCTGAATCTTTTAATGTTTTAGTGAAGGAATTACAAGCATTGGCTCTCGATGTTAAAATAATTAGTGAAGAGGAAGAAGAAGTTGACAGTAAAGAATAGTTTTATGTTAGTTTGGTCAGAAATGTTTTTTTATGGTGTAGTAAAACAATTTAACAGGGAGGAGCTCCTTGTTTAAATATATAGATGTAAAAAAAGATAATTCTTTGAATTTCAGGGCAATTGAAATTCGACTTGCTTCTCCTGAGGATATTAGAAAGTGGTCTTATGGAGAGGTTACTAAGCCAGAAACAATAAATTATAGAACATTTAAGCCTGAAAAAGGTGGTTTGTTCTGTGAGCAGATCTTTGGTCCTGTAAAAGATTATGAATGTGCTTGTGGTAAGTATAAAAGAATAAGGTATAAAGGTGTTATATGTGATAGGTGCGGAGTTGAAGTTACTTTATCTAAAGTTCGTAGAGAAAGAATGGGACATATTGAGCTTGCAGTTCCAGTTTCTCATATTTGGTATTTGAGATCTTCTCCAAGTAAAATAGGATATCTTTTGAATATGAGTATCCCCTTACTTGAGAAGGTTATTTATTATGAGAATTATATTGTTATTGATCCGGGGAATGCACCTGATTTAGAAGAAAAACAATTATTAACAGAAGATGAATATTTAGAACTTAAAAGAGCAGGCTATGATTTTGAGGCAGAAATGGGTGCAGGAGCTATTAGAAGGTTGCTGGAGAATATTGATATTGAGGACTTATCAACAAAATTGAGAACTCAAGCAAAAGTAGAAGTTTCCACTCAGAGAAGAGAAGAGGCATTTAAAAGATTGCAGGTTGTAGATTCTTTTTTAAATTCTGGTATAAGGCCAGAATGGATGATTTTAACAGTTATCCCTGTTATTCCGCCTGATTTGAGACCATTAGTGCCATTAGAAGGTGGAAGGTTTGCTAGTTCTGATTTAAATGATTTATATCGAAGATTGATAAATAGAAATAATCGTTTGAAGAGAATGATGGAAATACCTGCGCCTGAGGTCATTTTAAGAAATGAAAAAAGAATGTTGCAGGAAGCAGTAGATGCATTGTTAGATAATGGTAAGAGAACAAATGCCTTAAGAGGAGTTACTAGAAATAGACCGTTAAAGTCTTTAAGTGATTTATTAAAAGGAAAGCAGGGTAGATTTAGACAGAATTTATTAGGTAAGAGAGTTGACTATTCTGGTAGATCTGTTATTGTAGTTGGTCCAGAACTTAAGTTATATGAGTGTGGTTTACCTAAAAAGATGGCATTAGAGCTTTTTAAGCCATTTATTATTAGAGAGTTAATAGGTCAAGGGTATTGTTCTACTTTGAAGACTGCTAAAAAGATGGTGGATAAGGAATATCCTAAGGTTTGGGATATTTTAGATAGAGTTATTCAGAATCATCCTGTTTTATTGAATAGAGCTCCTACATTACATAGATTGGGAGTTCAGGCTTTTATGCCAAAACTTGTAGAAGGTAAAGCTATAAGAATTCATCCTTTGGTATGTGCTGCTTTTAATGCAGATTTTGATGGTGATCAGATGGCTGTTCATGTACCATTATCTTTTGAAGCACAAATAGAAGCGGCAACATTAATGTTATCTTCTAATAATATATTATCTCCTGCGCATGGTAATCCTTTGGCAGTTCCTTCTCAAGATATGGTATTAGGTATTTATTATTTATCTAAAGGTAGAGAAAAAGCCAAAGGTGAGAATAAATTTATATCTTCTTATGAAGAAGCTATTGCTTTAGTGGATAATGGGAATGTTGATTTAAATGCCAATGTTTATTTTAAACCTGATGGATATGATAAAAAGATAAAGACAACTGTTGGAAGAATTATTTTAAATTCTATAATGCCTAAGGGGATGGATTTTTATAATGATTTAATAACTAAGAAAAGTCTACAACAATTGGTAAAAAAGATTTATATTAAATATGGTATTTATGAAACAACTAAGTTTCTTGATAGATTAAAAGAATTAGGTTTTAATTATGCTACTTTATCAGGAGCTTCTATTGGTATTGATGATTTAATTGTTCCAGAGGAGAAAGAGCAAATTATTGAAAAATCTGAGAAAGAAGTAGAAAAAATTAGAAATCAATTTGAGAATAAAATTATTACAGATGGCGAAAGATATCAAAAAGTAGTTGATATTTGGGAAAAAACATCCACCCAGTTAACAGATTTACTATATGAAAGGCTTAAGAAAGATAGAGGTGGTTTTAATCCTGTTTATATGATGGCGGATTCTGGAGCAAGAGGTAGTAAAGATCAGATAAAACAGCTTGCTGGTATGAGAGGTTTGATGACTAAGCCGCAGAAGAAATTAACAGGAGAGATAGGTCAGATTATTGAAAACCCTGTTATTTCTAATTTTAAAGAAGGTTTATCTGTTATTGAGTATTTTATTTCTACACATGGCGCTCGAAAGGGATTAGCAGATACTGCATTGAAAACTGCAGATGCAGGTTATTTAACAAGAAGGCTTGTTGATGTAGCACAAAATGTTATTGTTACAGAAGAAGATTGTGGAACATTAGTTGGTGTTGAAAAAAGTGCAATAAAAGAAGGTGGAGAAGTTAAAGAATCTTTAGCAGAGAGAATTATAGGTCGTATATCATTAGATGATATTTATCATCCAGTTACAGATGAATTAATTGTTGCAGCGGATCAGGAAATTACTGAAGAGATAGCTGATAAAATAGAGGATGCAGGGATTGAGAAAGTAAAGGTACGTTCTGTTTTAACATGTGAAGCTAAAAATGGTGTTTGTCAAAAATGTTATGGTAGAAATTTAGCAACAGGAAGACTTGTCGATCTTGGAGAAGCTGTTGGTATTATTGCAGCACAAAGTATTGGAGAACCTGGTACTCAGCTTACCTTGAGAACTTTTCATATTGGTGGAACAGCAGCTTTAATATCAAAGCAGCCTAAAGTATATGCTAAAGCAAAAGGTGAAGTTAGGTGCAAAAATATAGTTAGTGTTACAGATAAAGACGGAAATATCATTGTCATTTCTCGTAAAGGTCAGATCCAGATTATGGATGATGCTAATAATCCTATTCAGCAGCTTGATGTTCCTTACGGTGCATATTTAAAAGTAAAAGACGGTGATAAAGTTGAAGCGAATAAGATTCTTTTTGAAAGTGATCCTTATAGTAATCCATTGATTAGTGATATTAAAGGTAAAATTAAATTTTATGATTTAATAGAAAATATCTCTATTAAATTAGAAGTATCCGAGGCTACAGGTGGTAAAAGTCAGGCTATTGTTATAGAATCAAGAGATAAATCATTACATCCAAGAATTGAGGTATTTAATGAAGAAACAGGTGTAAAAAGAGAATTCACTTTGCCTGTTAATACTATTATTTTAGTTAATGATGGAGAAGAAATAGAAGTTGGCCATATTATTGCAAAAACACCTAAGGATACTATTAAGACAAGAGATATCACAGGTGGTTTGCCACGAGTTGCTGAACTTTTTGAAGCACGAATTCCAAATGATCCTGCGATTATTGCTGAGACTACAGGTACTATTAAGTTTGGGAAAATATTAAAAGGTAGTAGAAAGATTTCAATTATTCAGGATGATGGTACAGAAAAAGTATATAATATTCCTCAAAATAAGCATTTAGTTGTTCATGATGGAGAGAGAGTAGAAGTTGGGGATAAGATTTGTGAAGGACCTGTTAATCCTCATGATATTTTATATATTCTTGGAATTAGAAAAGTTCAGGAATATTTAATAGACCAATTCCAGGAAGTTTATAGAGTACAAAGTGTACAGATAAATGATAAACATCTGGAAATTATAGTAAGGCAAATGTTGAGAAAGGTTAAAATAGAAGAGCCAGGTGATACTAACTATCTTGAAAATGATATTGTTGATAAATCTGAAGTTATTGAAGAAAATGAAAAAATTATAAGTAAAGGTGGTATTCCTGCTACTTTTAAACCTGTTTTACTTGGTATAACAAGAGCAGCTTTGAGCAATTCAAGTTTTATCTCTGCTGCATCATTCCAGGAAACTACAAAAGTATTAACAGATGCTTCTATTGAAGCGAAAAGAGATAATTTAATTGGTCTTAAGGAAAATGTTATTCTTGGTAATTTGATACCTGCTGGTACAGGTTTCCCGAAATATAATAAACTTAAAATTAAAGAGTAAATTTCTAAGTCTCCCTGAGAGTCATTTTCTCAGGGAGATTTCTTTAAATTAAAGTGGTAAAAATGAAAAAAATTATATTTTTATTTGTTTTATTAAATATATTATGTATAGAAAATTTCGCTCAAAAAGTAGAATTTCAACCTGTTGAACTTATTCATGCTCCTACAGCAGGGCTGTTATTAAGACAGAATTTGTCTTTTAAAACTTATCTTTATGATGAGGGGAGTTTATTATTTTATTTTAATATTGGACTTTTTAGTAGATTGAACTTAGGGATTTCTTATGGAGGTAAAAACCTTATTGGAGATGAAGATATTTTATGGAATAATAGGATGGAGCTTAACATAAAATTAAGACTCGTAAATGAAACATATTCTATCCCTGCTATTGCAGTTGGTTACAATTCTCAGGGGATTGGTAAATATTTTGAAAATCCATATAATCGATATTTTATAAAATCTTATGGATTTTATTTGGTTATGAGTAAAAATTATTATTTTTACGGAAATATGGGGTTGCATTTAGGTGCAAATTATTCAGGAGAAAACCAAAAAGATGATGATATAAATCTTTTTTTAGGATTGGATAAAGATGTATTTAGTAATTTTCAGTTTGCAATGGAATACAATTTTGCTTTAAATGATAATGATACTAAAGAATTATTCGGACAGGGTAAGGGATTTTTAAATTGTAAAATTTCTTATATTCCTTTAAACAATATTTCTTTTGAGTTTATTTTATTTGATCTTTTAAATAATAGAAAAGATAGCACAAACCCTATCAGGTCTTTAAGAATTACTTATATAACAAATTTTTAATTATTTTTAGGTTCTATTGTTAAATATTTATTATTGATAGTGTCTATATTGAAAAAATCTTTTGCACTGCCCTGAGGTTTTGCAATTTCAAGCAAATTATAACTATTAAATAAAGCAATAATATCTTTGTCTGTTGAATAATTTAAAGAAATTTCTGAAATTATTTTATTTTGAAATTTTATTATAAAATCTTTCTTCAAATTAGCCACATCTTTTTTGGAAATATTGAAAATAAGATTTCCAAAATGGTCAATATAAATTAAAGGAACATATATAGTATTATTTTTAATATAATAATTGATGTCATTTAAAAGTACCATTTTATAGATTTTGTCACCAAGTTTTGATAAATTCACTCCTTTATCTACATAAGCTGCTATAGGAGCAAAAATATCTCTTCCATGGAATGTATTGCTTGTATTTTGTGCATAATAAAATTGTTTATTTGTTAGATTAATAATTGTTGCTTTATTGGGGGGAATAAAACTGAAAATGCCATTATCAGGTCCCACAAAATAATAATTATTATATTCAATAGCAATAGCTTGCCTATTACTTCCAACTCCTGGATCTACTACGGTTAAAAAAACAGTATTTTCAGGAAAATGTTTATAGGAATACTTTAAAATAAAATATGCAAATTTTATATTTTGAGGTGGGATTAAATGAGTAATATCAATAATATCGGCATTTTTATTGATTTTTTTTATAACACCTTTCATTATACCTACATAAGGATCTTTCAATCCGAAATCGCTTATAATTGCTATCATTTTTAATTTTATGAATGAATAGAGAAAAAGGGAAAAAGGAGAGCTCCCCTTTTTCTCTATTTTGTTAATAGTTTAGTTGTTAATGAAAGAATTTTTTCTATTCGTTTAATCATTTTATCTGGGTTTTCACTTATACCATCAACAGCAATAATTGAATTTTCATATAATTGTTCTATAATATCTTTTAATTCTTCAGCAACTGGATTTTTTTCATAAGCTATTGCGAGATTTTGTATAATTGGGTTTTCTGTATTTATTTCAAGGATTTTTTTTGTTTTTAGACTTTCATTAGTCATCATCTTTAGTAATTTTTGGATATGGACACTTGGAGCATTTTCTGCATTAACAAGACAAACAGGAGAATCTACTAATCTTTTCGATTTTACGACATCTACAATTTTGTCTTTTAAAGTTAATTTTATAAAATTAATTAATTTATCAATCTTTTCTTCATTTTTTTGTTTTTCTTCTTTTTCTTTTTCTGTAAGTTCTTTCTCAGTTGTTTTCTTTAGGCTTTCTATATCTGCATTTTCAACAGATTTAAATTTTTTATCTTTATATTCTATTAAATAATTGAATACAAATTCATCTAATGGGTCGGTTAGAAATAAAACTTCTATATCTTCTTTCTTAAAAAATTCCAGATATGGACTATTTTTTATACTGCTCAAATCAGGTCCTGTTATATAATAAATTTCTTTTTGGTCAACCTGCATTCTTTTGATATAGTCATCTAAAGAAATTAGTTCTTTATCATCTTTTGATTTTGAAGATATAAATCTTAATAGAGGAACAATTTTATCTCTATGAGATAAATCTAAATGTATGGCTTCTTTAAAAAATCTTCCAAATTCATTCCATATTTTGGTATAAGTTTCTTTATCGTTTTTTGCTAATTTATTGAAATGATCTAATAGTTTTTTAGTTAGATTAGATTTTATTTTACTGAATACAGGAGTATTTTGTATTAATTCTCTTGAAACGTTAAGGTCAATATCTTCAGAATCGACTACACCATATATGAATCTTAAATATGGAGGTAAAAGTTCTTTATTATCCGGTTGAATCAAGATTTTTTTGGAATATAAATGCAAACCGTGTTCGTATTTTAGAAAACCTAATTTTTCTAAATTTGTTTCTCCTACATATAAAATTGCACTAAACTGAAGGGGAGAGTCAAATTTTAAATGTAAATATGTTAAGGGGGTATCTTGATTTTTTGATATAAATTTATAGAATTCAATATATTCATCTTCTTTTATTTCTGATTTATTTTTTGTCCATAGAGCACTGATTTTATTTACTTTTTCTCCATCAAGATATATTGGAAAATTAATAAAGTTTGAATATTTATATATAATTTCTTTTATTTTTTCTTTATTTAAATATTCTTCTTCATCGTCTTTGAGTAATATTTCAATTGTTGTTCCTCGTTGTTTTTGAAAATCAGATTCTTTAATTTTATAACCTTCTTCACCAGTTGAAATCCAGGTATAGGAAGGGGACTTTTTCTTATATGATTTTGTATGAACTCTTACTTCTTTTGCTACCATAAAAACTGAATAGAATCCAACTCCGAATTGCCCGATAATCTCTAAGTTATTTTTATGTTCTGATAATCGTTGTAAAAATTCTTTTGAACCAGAATGTGCGATAGTTCCAAGATTCTGTTGAAGTTCCTCTTTTGTCATTCCTATTCCAGTATCTGAAATATACAGTTTTTTATTGTCTTTATCGATTGATATTTTAATTTCTAATGGTAAATCTGGATTTTTTATTTCTTCTTTGTTTTGAGATTGTGTTATTAAGATATAATTGATTTTGTCTAATGCATCAGCAGCATTTGATAATAATTCTCTTAAAAATATATCTTTATTTGTATATAAAGAATGTACCAGAATATTTAGAATTTTTTGCATTTCTGTTTTAAATTTATAAGTTCCAATATTTGACATCATCCCTCCTTTCTTTGTTTAATAATAAATTACAATTCATATAAAAAGTTCCATAAAATTTGGATATTTTAAAAATAAAATATTTTGGTTTATAGATATTTTTTTAAAATTTCGTATAAATTATTTTTGGTATCTTCTGGAATTTCTTTTAAATTAGATATAATTGCATTTTGTAATGAATTACCACATTTGCAGTTTTTAAAATTTTCAAAATTTATATTATCCAGAATATTGATTAGAAGTTTTTGTGCATTTTTGGTATTTGTTTGAAGTGTTTTGACCACAAGATCAACTGATACTTCTTCTTCCCCTATATGCCAGCAGTCGTAATCAGTTACCATAGCAACAGTTGCATAATGAATTTCAGCTTCTCGTGCTAATTTTGCTTCTGTGAGATTAGTCATTCCTATAACAGAAAAATTGTTAGATTGATAAAATAAAGATTCTGCTCTTGTAGAAAAAGCAGGGCCTTCCATACAAACATAAGTGCCTTTATCATGTATAGTAATGTTGGTATGTTTTGATGATTGTAATATTGTATTTCTTAGGATAGGGCATACAGGATCGCCAAATTGTACATGAGCTACTATGCCATTTTTAAAAAATGTATCATCTCTATGTTTTGTTCTATCGAAGAATTGATCAATTATGACAAAATCCCCCGGTTTATATTGTTCTTGTAATGAGCCTACTGCACTGAAACTTATGATTATATCAACTCCTAATTTTTTAAATCCATATATATTGGCTTTATAATTTATTTCTGTTGGAGAATATTGGTGTTTTGAACCATGTCTTGCTAAAAAGGCTAATTTTATATTATTATACTCACCAATAAAATATGGTGCAGAAGGTTTTCCAAAAGCAGTGTCTAATTCTATTTGATCAATTATTTTTATATTTTCTAATTTATAGAAACCACTTCCGCCTAATATTCCGATTTTGATATTTTCCATTCTTTTTATCCTCCAGTTTTGATTTTATTACTCATTATAATTGCAATAGGTTTTAAAGGCTGTATATTTTCAAAAATAATTTTTAAAATTCCTGTAATGGGGATGCCAATAAACATACCTTGTATACCCCATAACCAGCCCCAGAATATTAATGATACAAGTACTGTTACAGGGCTCATGTTTAAATTTTCACTCATTAATTTTGGTTCTATTAGATTTCCCATAGTAAATTGTAGTGATACCAGGGTAATTAAAAGCCATATAGGTTTGCTAAAATTGCCAAATTGTACTATTGCTAATAAAAAAGGTAGTATTGTAGCTACGAGAGAGCCAAAGTTTGGTATAAAATTCAATAGAAAAGTTAAAACAGCCCATATTATTGGGAAATCTACTCCATATAAAGATAGAATTAACCATGCTCCGAACCCTGTTATTAAGCTTACAGCAGTTTTTGTAATTAAATAAGCATATATTTGATTATTAATTTTTCTTACTACAATTACGAAGTTTTTATTATTTTTAATAAAAATAGTTTCTATTTTTTTCATTAGCTTGCTTTCACTTATTAAGAGATAAATTAAGATGATAAAGATTATAAAAAGATTCCCTAAGAAATTGATAATTGAACCGAATAGCCCACCGATTATTTTTGTAAAAGAAAAATTTGATAATTGACTTTCCCAATCGAATTTTAATATATCTTCATGCTTTATATTTAATTTGTTTATAGTAGAAAAATATAAATTTACAATTTTTTCCTCATATTTAGGAAAACCATCTACAAAAGAAGATAAGCTTGTATATATTGTGAAACCTATTAGGTTTGCAACTATAAAGAGTAATAAAATTGAAAGTAGCACGGCTATAATGGAAGGGACTTTTTTTTCTTTAAGAAAATGGACAAAAGGTTTAAGCAATATAAATAGAAAAAGTGAAAATATTATTGGTAACATGGCGGCCCTCATAGGTCTTAAAATAAGACCTATGAGGATTAATGATATAATAGATATATTAATAGCAATAATTGCTAAAAAAGTATCTCTTTTATTATCCATTATTTGAAAAGATTGCCAAAAAGGTTATATTTAAATACAAAACCAGCAACAACAATAGAAACCATACTCATAAGTTTTATGAGAATATTCAAAGATGGTCCTGATGTATCTTTAAAAGGATCACCAACAGTATCGCCAACAACAGCAGCTTTATGGTTGTCAGAACCTTTACCGCCAGCATGTCCTTCTTCAATATACTTTTTAGCATTGTCCCAGGCTCCACCAGAATTTGCCATAAATATTGCCATATTAAAACCTGCAACTAAAACACCTGCAAGAAGTCCCATTGTTCCAGTAACTCCGAGTAAAAATCCTATAAGTATTGGTGTAATAATTGCAACCAAAGTAGGTACAATCATTTCTTTTTGAGCAGATTTTGTTGATATTTCTACACATGATTGATAATCTGCTTTTGCAGTACCTTCCATAAGCCCTGGTATTTCTTTGAATTGTCTTCTTACTTCATCAATCATTCCTTTAGCAGCACGAGATACAGCTTTAATCGTGGCAGCACAGAACCAAAAAGGCATTGTTGCCCCAATGAAAATACCAATAAATACTGTAGGATTCAGAAGATGTATATTAAAAAATTCCATAAATTGTTTAAGGCTTATAGAACCTATTACATGATTAAAATTTTCCAATGTTGCTGTGGAAAAGAAATCAGGTTTTAACTTCATAATTGTAATGAGTTTTTGTTTTGCCACTTCAGATAAAGCATCAGGACCAATACGTAGAATTGCCATTCTAATTTCTTCTATATAGGCAGCAAAAAGCACTAATGCCGTAAGTGCAGCAGAACCGATTGCAAATCCTTTACCAACAGCAGCTGTTGTATTTCCTAATTGGTCTAATGCGTCAGTTTTTTGTCTAACTTCAGGCTCTAAACCAGACATTTCAGCATTACCACCTGCGTTATCTGCTATAGGCCCATAAGCATCTGTTGCAAGTGTAATACCAAGTGTTGAAAGCATAGCAACAGCAGAAAGTCCTATGCCATAAAGCCCATGACTTATGCTAACAGTACCACCTGCAGCAAAGAAAGAAATCATTGTTGAAATTGAAATAGTTAAAACAGGCCAAATTGTAGATGACATGCCTTCACTTATTCCAGCTAATATTGTTGTAGGTATTGAAGATGTTTGCTCTATAATGCGTTTTGTTGGTTTATATTCATTTGATGTAAAATATTCTGTTAATTTGCCTATGATAACACCAGATAGTACACCAAAAGTTATGCTAATTATATAACCTTTTTTTTCAGGGAAGAATAAATATACTAATATTGCTGAACAAATGATAGTAAGAAAAGCAGAAGAGTTTACACCTCGACCTAATGCCTTTAATAATTTTTTTTGAGATGCATCTTCATCAGCTTTTACCATAAAAATACCTATAATAGAGAGGATAATACCTATTGCAGCAATAAGCATTGGTAAAAGAACAGCTTTAAATTGTAATTCTGCAGATGTTGTTTGATATAATCCAGCACCAAGAGCAGCAGTTGCTAAAATTGAACCTACATAAGATTCATATAAATCTGCCCCCATTCCAGCGACATCACCAACATTGTCACCGACGTTATCAGCAATAACTGCAGGGTTTCTTGGATCATCTTCAGGAATATTCATTTCTGATTTACCTACAAGATCAGCACCAACATCAGCAGCTTTTGTATATATGCCTCCCCCAACTCTTGCAAATAATGCTTGAGAAGATGCTCCCATTCCAAAAGATAACATAGTAGCTGTTACTTCAAAAAGATCAAGCCCTCTCCAAAAATACAATATGGTAAACCATAGGCTAATGTCTATCAAACCAAGACCTACTACTGTAAGTCCCATTACAGAACCACCTCTAAATGCAATCTGTAGTCCCCTATTGAGGCTTTCTTTTGCAGCCCAGGCAGTTCTTGCACTTGATTTAGTAGCAGTATTCATTCCAATAAAGCCTGCAAGACCACTAAAAAATCCACCAGTAAGAAAAGCAAATGGTACCCATGGAGATTGAACTTTAAATACAAAAGCAAGTATAGATAGGAAAATTGATGCAAAGACAAAGAAAATAGCAACAACTTTGTACTGTTGCTTTAAATATGCAAAGGCACCTTCCCTTACATAGCTTGCAATTTCTTTCATTCTTGGAGTGCCTTCATCAAAACTAATCACGTACTTGTAAAATAAATATGCGAAAAGTAACGAAAGTATTGATGCTATTGGTACGAATATGAACAGAATTTGGTTGGAAAGCATAAAATCCTCCTTCGATTTTTTTATTATAATATATTTTATTATTATGTCAAGGGATAAAAAGAATTATCATATTTTTTAATTAATTTGTTACATTATTAAAAATGTGTTATATATTTAACAATATTTAAAGAAGATTTTTTATATAACTTGATTATCTGTTTTGATATCTCCCCAAAATTATGTATGGAAACTGAATTTATATGGTGATAATCATAAATGGTTTTCAATATTCTCCGAAAGTCTATTTTCAAAATGATCTTTGAAATTTGCATTTTTTATTAATATTATTTTTTTCAACAAGCTCAGTATTTAAATTTAAATAATGATGTTTTAATAAAGCTTCCATAGAATTTTTATTTTTTTATTAAACTGAATTCTATTTTCAAAATAGTTCTTATTAATTATCTTAATTATCGAAGTATAAGGCAAAATTATAAATAAACCAAGTGAATATTTTCGGCAATTCTACCTTAATTTTTTTATTAACTTATTTAGTTGGTACTAAATACCAAAAAAGTTCTGCATATTCCTGTAGGTGGTATAGAGTAAAGATTTGAAATATATTTATAAGCTTCAGTTATTAATTCTTTATCTGCACTTGTAATAGTTTTCCAGTCAGTTTCCCTTATCAGCTGTACTTTAAGATTTTTTTAAATATGGGTTTTGAATTAAATAAAATTTATCATCATCACTTGAGAGATAAGAGGATGTTAGTTTTATTTTTAGATTTAGATAAAGAATATCAGGGAAATAACCCATAACCTACCCCTACCAGAGCCTTAAATTTCCCACTAAATTCAATGATTTTATTTCTTTATTATCTTGCATCATCTGAGTGGATCAAGTTGTACATTTCATAAGATACTTTTTTTAATTCAACATATTAAATGCTATTAGAAACAATCTATTTTTTATTAAAAAATTTTTATGTTGAAAA
>CAYLKS010000049.1:19793-21139 GCA_964384205.1 uncultured bacterium
AAAATATATGCTTTTCTTTTTTAATGAATTAAATATATCAATAAGAAAATAATTGAGGAATATTTTATTGGTTAACTTAAGGGGTTAGATATATTTTATTGTTTAGCATTTGTAAAAATTATTTAGCGTTTGTAAAATCGTCTGGAATTGTATTTACTTTGGTTTTATTTTTGATTTTACCCATTTGCCGGATTCTGTAAGTTGACTATCTGGCCATGGTCCTGTTGTACTTGCACCGGGGAGGAGGGCAGAAGCTGTTTCATCTTTATCAAATAATGACCAATTCGCCCAGCTTATGAGGTATTTATTCAGAAAATTTAGCCATATTTCGCTTTCTGCAAGATTGAGACCACCATTTCCAGATGCATCACAAGTTCCCCATTCAGTAACAAATAGAGCAAGACCTTTGTTCATGGCTATAAGAGCTTTGTTTCTCAATTCTTGTTTATGGGTGCCTGCATAAAAGTGTAAAGTATATGCTATGTTTTCATATCCTGTTATTGGATCATTAGCTGCAATATCGACATCTTGAGACCATTTTGGACTACCTACAACTATAAGGTTTGTTGCTCCTTGACTTCTTATAGCACCTATAACTGTTTCTGCATAGGATTTTACTTCTTTCCAGCTTTCAAAATCAGGTTCATTATATATTTCAAAAATTACATTAGGAACATTTTTGTATTTTTGAGCCATTTCTGTAAAAAATGTAACAGCTTCATTAGTATGGATATCATGAGCATGCCAGTCTATTATTACATAAATTCCTTCTTTTATTGCAGCTTCTACTACAGTTATAACCTTATGTTTTTCTGTTGCTGGATTGGTAAGATAACCTCCATTTTCTATACCCATTGCAGCCCTTATAACAGTACATCCCCAATCTTGCGCAAGATTATGTACTACATCAGCATTCCAGAATTTTCCACTCCATTGACTCCAAAATAGACTCATACCTTTAAGTTGGATAGGGGCTCCATGTTCATCTACTATATAGTTGCCATTTGTATAAAGCATGCCATGCTCGCTTACTATTCCCATGTTGCTATTTTCTTGAATATTTTCTTCTTTATCAGATTTACTACAGGAAATAAAATAAATTGTGATGGAAAAAACTAATATTATAATTTTTACTAATTTCATTGTAACTCCTTTTTTATAAAGTAGATTTATTGAGTTTTTGTAAATATATGTAATTAATTCTATAAAATCAATGAAAAATATATAATATAAATAATATCTTGTTTATATGGATTTTTGATTCAAACTGTATCTTGTACACACAAGATAAGCCTTTTTTATTTTTGTCATACACTATATTATTATGCAGTAATTTTTTATATAAA
>CAYLKS010000050.1:0-13730 GCA_964384205.1 uncultured bacterium
ATGGGGCTTATTAAATATGTAATGTCTTTAATGAATGAAGCAAGAATTGGTGTGTCTGCTCAGGCTCTTGGAATTGCAGAAGCTGCATATAGAGAAGCTCTTTTATATGCAAAGGATAGAGTCCAATTTAAAACTCCTATTATTGATTTGTTGCCTGTTTCTGAAATGCTGGCAAATATGAATATGAAAATACAAGCAGGTAGGACACTTCTTTATGAAACAACAAGAGTTGTTGATATGAAGGATGTATTAGAAGATCATATTGAAAAATATCCAGAGAAGAAGAAGGAATTGAAAGCTGAATTGAAAAAATATATTCATTATGCTGATTTATTAACTCCTATGGTTAAGGCTTATAATACAGAAATGGCAAATCAGGTAGCGTATGATTGTATTCAGGTACATGGTGGTACTGGATATATGAAAGATTTTAATGCAGAAAGATATTATAGAGATGCAAGAATTACAAGTATTTATGAGGGGACAACTCAATTGCAAGTAGTAGCAGCAATCGGTGGTGTTATGAAAGGCACAGCTGTTGAATTAATTGAAGAGTATGAGCAAAAATATGATTTATCAAAGCTTGGTTCGATTTATAATACGTTAAAAGAAATGAAAGAAAAATTGATTAGCGCAGTTTCTTTTGTAAGAGAAAAAGCAGATCCTGAATATCAGCATTTACATTCACGAAGACTGGTTGAACTTACGACAAATGTTGTTATTGGTTATTTAATGGCGAAAGATGCTTTAGTAAATACTGAGAAAAAAAGTATTTTGACTTATTTTATAGAATATTCATATCCAGAGGTAAATAAGTTGCATTTTATAATAACTAATAATTTTAAGTCATTGATAGATAAAAGAGAAGAACTATTAAGGTAAATAATTTATTGATATAGTAATCCCCATAGATATTGAGATCTATGGGGATTATATATTTAATTTTCAAATTATATTATTTTTATAAAAAGGTATTGACAATATTGTAAAAAAGATTTAAATTATTCTAACTTCTCACAGGAGGAAAAAAATGGCAGAATTGAGATTAAAAATAGGCCTTGCTGATATGTTAAAAGGCGGGGTTATAATGGATGTAACTGATGCAAAACAAGCTGAAATTGCAGAAAAAGCAGGTGCTGTTGCTGTTATGGCATTGGAAAGAGTTCCAGCAGATATTAGAAAACAGGGTGGGGTCGCAAGAATGGCTTCTATAAAAAAAATTAAAGAGATTATGTCAGCAGTGGATATTCCTGTTATGGCAAAATGTAGAATAGGCCATTTTGTAGAAGCTCAAATTTTAGAAGCTTTAGGTATTGATTTTATAGATGAATCAGAAGTGTTGACACCTGCAGATGATCAATATCATGTTGATAAATTTGCTTTTAATGTTCCTTTTGTATGTGGTTGTAGAAATTTAGGTGAAGCTTTAAGGAGAATAGGTGAAGGTGCTGCATTGATCAGAACAAAAGGTGAAGCGGGAACTGGAGATATTATTCAAGCTGTAAAACATATGAGGGCAGTGCAAAGTGGTATAAAAAGATTAACTATGTTACGAGATGATGAACTTATGACTGAGGCAAAAAATCTTGGTGCTCCATATGACTTGGTTCGTTGGGTTGCAAAAGAGGGGAAATTGCCAGTACCTAATTTTGCAGCAGGTGGTGTTGCTACTCCTGCTGATGCGGCATTGATGATGCAGCTTGGTGCAGAAAGTGTATTTGTTGGCTCAGGTATTTTTAAATCAAGCGATCCTGAAAAAAGGGCAAAAGCTATTGTAATGGCTGTTAATCATTATAATGATCCTAAAGCTTTAGCTGAGATTTCTGAGGAATTAGGCGATCCAATGGAAGGCATTGATACTAGTAAATTAGATGATGAAGAAAGATTGGAAACAAGAGGTTGGTAACTTTTGATAGCTGCGGTTCTTGCTCTTCAGGGAGATTTTGATAGTCATCTAAAGGCATTAAGACGACATTTTTCTATCCGTGATATTGTATTAATAAAGAAAACAAATGATATAAAACGGATTGATAATCTTGATATTTTAGCAATTCCAGGAGGAGAATCTTCTACTTTTTCTTATCTTTTAGAGTATAATAACATGATAGATGATCTTGTAGATTTGATCAAGAATCGAACAAAAGTAGTATTGGGAACATGTGCAGGTGCTATTTTGCTTGCTAAAAATGTTGTTAATAAAGGTAGAAGCAATAATTTAGGTATAGTTGATATTACTATCCAAAGAAATGCCTATGGAAGACAGGTTGATTCTTTTATTGGAAATTTAAGGTTATCAGAATTAGCAGGCAAATATGAAATAGATATTAGTAATATAGATAGGAGTAAATTAGAAGCAGTATTTATAAGAGCTCCAAAAATTATAGATGTTGGAAGTAATGTGGAAATTTTAGGATATGTTGATAATGATCCTGTTTTTGTCAGAGAAAATAATATTATTTTAACAACATTTCATCCTGAATTATCAAACAATTCTGTGGTATATGATATTATAAGACAGATTGCATTGACTTCTACAGAGATTAATTTTACTTAATTTAACATAAAGTTTCAAAAGAGGAGGAACTCGATGAGTGACAATAAGATTCGTGTTGCAATTATTGGTGTTGGTAACTGTGCATCATCATTAGTTCAGGGAGTGCATTTTTATAAAGATGCAAAGGAAGATGATTTTGTACCAGGTCTTATGCATGTGAATTTGGGTGGATATCATATTCGTGACATCGAATTTGTAGCTGCTTTTGATATTGATAAAAATAAAGTTGGTAAAGACTTATCAGAAGCTATTTTTACTTATCCTAATAATACTTATAAGTTTTGTGATGTCCCTAATTTAGGAGTGAAGGTTGAAAGAGGAATGACTCATGATGGTTTAGGAAAGTATTTATCTCAGATTATTGAAAAGGCTCCTGGTCCTACAGCTGATATAGTGAAAATTTTAAAAGAAAGAAAAGTAGATGTTGTAATTAATTATTTGCCAGTTGGTTCTGAAGAAGCTACAAAATGGTATGTTGAACAGGTTTTAGAAGCTGGATGTGCATTTGTTAACGCTATTCCTGTATTTATTGGAAGAGAAGAATATTGGAGCAATAGATTTAAAGAAAAAGGATTGCCAGTAATAGGTGATGATATTAAATCTCAGGTAGGAGCAACCATTACTCATAGAGTTTTAACAAGATTGTTCAGAGAAAGAGGAGTAAAATTACTCAGAACTTCTCAGTTGAATGTTGGTGGAAATACTGATTTCTTGAATATGCTCGAAAGAGAAAGATTAGAATCTAAAAAGATTAGTAAGACAAATGCGGTAACTTCAATGCTTGATTATGATATTGGTAAAGATAATGTTTATATTGGACCAAGTGATTATGTAGCATGGTTAAAAGATAGAAAATGGGCTCATATTAGATTAGAGGGTGAGACCTTTGGCGGTGTTCCTTTAAATCTGGAAATGAAACTTGAAGTTTGGGATAGCCCTAATTCTGCAGGTGTCATTATTGACGCTTTAAGATGCGCAAAACTTGCTTTAGATAATGGATTATCTGGTTCAATTTTAGAACCTTCTGCATATTTTATGAAATCCCCAATGAAGCAGGTTCCCGATGATCAAGCAAGAAGAGATTTAGAAGAATTTATCGAAAAATACGGAAAGAAAAATTAATTTTAGAAAAGATTAGAAAATTGGCATAGGATAATATAACGTCCTATGCCTTTTTATTTATGGGAAGATTATTTGTTACATTTGAAGGTATAGATAGAAGTGGTAAAACTACTCAAATAAAATTATTTAATAAATATTTGAAAGATAATAATTATAATTTTTCAATTTATAGAGAGCCGGGTGGTACTTCTGTATCTGAAAAAATAAGAGATATTTTATTAGATAAGGATAACTATGTTTCTCCTTATACGGAACTACTTTTATATATTGCAAGTAGAAGACAATTATTAGATGAAAAAATTTTAACGGATTTAAATAATAAAATTGTAATATGTGATAGATATATTGATTCTACAATTGTATATCAGGGGGTATTGCGAAATATTTCAAGAGAAAGAATTTTAAAATTACATGAGTTGGTTGATATTAATTTAATGCCAGATTTGACGTTTTTACTGGATATTTCTGCTGAGGAAAGTATAAGAAGAATGAGAGATTCAGATAAGGTAGATAGAATGGAAGATATTTCTTATGAATTTATCCAGAATTTACGCAATGGTTTTTTAAAATTAGCTAATATTGAAAATAAAAGATTTTTTATTATAGATGGTACGTTATCAGTTGAGGAGATTAATAAGTTAATTATTGATAAGTTTGAACAAAAAATAAAGGAAAGGACTGACGATGAGTAGATCGAAATTTTTACTTTTTGTTTTGATTATTTTTGTAGCTTTGTTTTCGGATAATCCATATAATTCTTTTGGACAGAAAAATAAATATAAAGATGATATTGAAGCATTAAGGCTTTTCGAAACAGTATATAAACAGATTAAATTTAGGTATTATAGGGATATAGATCCTTATCATGTAATTTATACAGCTATTAATGCTATTATAAAAAATGAATTAGATCCCCATTCTTATTTTTATAAAGATAAGAAAGCCTTTTCAAATTTAAAAATTCAAACAGAGGGTGAGTATGGCGGACTTGGAATGCGCGTGTCAATGCAGGATGGATGGCTTACTGTTGTAAGTCCAATGTTTAAAAGCCCTGCTTTAAAAGCAGGAATTATGTCCGGCGATAAGATAATTAAGATTAATGGTAAAAGTACAAAAGGTTATAGTTTAGAAGAACTTGTGGAAAAATTAAGAGGAAAAGTTGGCACTAAGGTAACTATTACCATAAATAGAGACGGTGAGATTTTTGATATTACATTAGTACGTGATAAGATAATCGTTCCAAGCATTCCTTACTATGGGGTTTATAAGGGAGTTGGCTATATTCATCTTGTTGATTTTTCAAAAAAGACAGAAGGTGATCTTATAAAAGCAATAAATGATCTTAAAAAGAAAAATATCAAGGGTATAGTTTTAGATTTAAGAAATAATCCTGGTGGACTTCTTGATCAGGCCATTAAAGTTGTTGCTGCTTTTATTGGGCCGGATAAATTAGTTGTAACTACAAAATCAAGATATGAACAAAGATATAATGAATGGAAAACAAATAGTGAAAAAATTTACGATGGAAAATTGGTAGTTTTGGTAAATAGAGGAAGTGCAAGTGCTTCAGAGATTGTATCAGGTACTATTCAAGATTATGATAGAGGAGTAATTATTGGTACCAATACCTTTGGAAAAGGTTCTGTTCAAAATATTTTTCCATTAGATATGGAACAGAATAGGATTTTAAAATTGACAACATCACATTATTATATTCCAAGTGGTAGATGTATACATAAAATTACAAGTTATAAAAAGTATTATTACGATGATGATAAAAAATTAGATAAAGATTCATTAAAGGCTTTAATAAATACTGAAAATGAGAGAGTGTCGTTTATTAATTTTGAAGATTCTAATTTTATTGAAATTCTTAAAAATAAAAAATATTATACAAATCATGGAAGAGAAGTTCACGCTGGTAATGGAATTGAACCTGATATTATTGTAAAAGATGCTTTACTTTCTAATTTTTCTGCATATTTTAGAAGATATAACGCTTATTTTAAATTTGCTGTTGAATACAGAAAAAAACATCCCAATGGGAAGATTGATGATGAACATAAAGTTGTAGAAGAATTTAAAAAATTTTGCAATAAACATGATTATAAATATAAATCTCAATCTTCTAAATTAATTACTCAGTTGGAAAAGTCTTTGAAAGATGAAAAATATTCTTCAGATATGTTTGAAATGGTTAAAAATCTTGAAACAAAACTACAAAATGAAAATGATAAGTTGTTTTATACTTACAAAGATGAAATAATATTTTTGATAAAACAGCAACTGCTGATTCAAATCAAAGGAGAAGATGCTGTATATCCTTTACAATTTTCAGAAGACCCTGTACTTCAAAAAGCTGTGGAAATAATAAAAAATGATAAAGAGTATAATAAAATATTATCTGCTAATTAGTATTATCTTAATCATTGGTTGTGCAACAGTACCTCGGTATAAAACAGGTACTGTTGTTAAACCTTCACCAAAGAGATTTGTTCAGTATGGATATGCCAGTTATTATGGTAAAGCTTATCATAATAAAAGAACAGCAAGTGGTGAAATATTTGATATGAATAAATTAACAGCAGCGCATAGATCATTGCCATTTTTTACAAAAGTTAAGGTGACTAATTTAGAAAATGGGAAATCCGTTATTGTGTATATTAATGACAGAGGGCCTTTTGTTAAAAATAGGATAATAGATTTATCATACGCTGCTGCCAAAAAACTTGATATGTTAGCTGAGGGCGTTGTAAAAGTTAAAATAGAGGTGGTAAATTAAAGCAAGGAGGACGTTATTAGTACCAAGAATAATGGAAATGGTGTTTTTAAGAGTGCATTGAAAGACATTGTCCAACCTTTTATTGATTTTGCAAAAGCTCCTCGAGTATTGTGGGGAGTTAATATTTCGTATTTTTTCGAGGGGTTAGTTTATTTTGGTATTCTTACGTTGTTGGCTTTGTATAATGTCAGGTATATTGGATTGAATGACATGCAAGCTGATTGGCTGGTATCTGTTATGACAGGTGGTATTACTCTTGCTATGTTTTTTCTTGGTGGTATGGCTGATAAGCTTGGGGTCAAGAAGGCGTTGATTATTTCTTTGCTTTTTATGTTTGCTGGTAGAATAGTTTTAGCATCTGGACCTCTTATTTCTCATTCAACTGGGCCATGGTCTCTTACTTTTAATTTAACTTTGTTAGGTATCTTAGGGGTTGTCATTGGTTATGGTATGTATCAACCAGGAGCCTATGCTGCTGTTAGAAAATTTTCAGATGAAAAAACTGCTTCTATGGGATATGCAATGCTTTATGCTGTTATGAATTTAGGCGGATTTTTACCCGGTTTCATTTCTCCATTAGTAAGAAAGAATTATTATAAATTTTTACCTGAAAAATTGAGTCCTGAACAGATTAAACATTATGATATTTTAGCCGTTTTCTGGGTATATTCCGCTCTGACATTATTAGGAATAATTGTTTTTGCTATTATTGTCAATAGAAAGGCTGTTGAAAAAGCACTTGCTCAAAAAGCTAAAGCATCTTCTAAAAATCCTGAAGAAGAAAAAGAAAAACAAGAAAAGATTGAGAAAGAAAGAGAAGAGTTGAAAAAATTACCTTTTATCCAGAGGGTAAAGCATTGGTTTAAAAATCATCCATTAGCAGATGCAAAATTTGCTTATTTTATTTTTATATTAATACCAGTACAGACATTATTTGCTCATAATTGGCTGACTTTACCACAATATGTAAGTCGTGCTTATACTGGAACAGTGCAGGAATATTTTGAATTTTTTGTTAACCTCAATCCTATATTAATTTTTATTTTAGCTCCTCTTGCAGCAGCAATTACAAGAAAAGCTAATGTTTTTAAAATGATGGTTGTAGGCACTTTTATTATGGCTTTAGCTCCTTCTTTTATTGCTTTTGAAAGAAATATTTTTACATTACTTGCTTTTATTTTAGTTATGTCTATTGGTGAAGCTATATGGCAGCCGAGATTTTTACAGTATGCAGCAGAAATAGCTCCGGAAGGTAGAACTGGTGCTTATATGGGAGTTGCTCAGTTTCCATGGTTTTTAACAAAGATTTTAACAGGATTGTATGCTGGGTGGTTCTTGATGAAGTATTGTCCAGAACATATGGTTGAAAATCCTAATATTGGAAATCCAGAATTAATGTGGACAATTTATACTGCTATAGCTTTAATATCTCCATTAGGATTATTTTTGGCTAAAAAATGGATCGGAGCTTCTATTCATAAAGCAAATGAATCAAAATAAAAAGTTTTATTAAATAAAAAATTACGATAGGGCAGAGAAAATCAATATCTCTGCCCTTTTTTATTTTTTTATTGTTTTTTATAATATATTTTGTATATTGAATAAAGAGATACTTATATTTCTTTTAGAGATATGTGTATATGATAGTAATTTTAAAAGGAGATTATAATGAAGATTTTTTTTATCATTTTGTTTTCAGCTTTATTTGTTACAAATTGTAGCAAATTAAAAGATGATGATTATAATGACCCTGTAGGTGGCGAACCTTTAACTCAAATGCAAGAAGGATATGAATCCATAATTAGTTCAAATACTCCATTACATGGAGTTAAAGAGGCTTCAGCAAAGATTGTATCAGTAAAAGGAGATCTGGCAAATGTTAGTGCAAAAGCTGTTATAACGAATCCTGTTCTAAAAAGTATTGCAAGGCAGTATTCAGATTTTTGGCCTGTACAATTAGATAGAGATACTGTAAAAGTTGATTTTTCAGGGAGAGTAACTACTAAAGGTATTCAATATGAAGTTAATGGTAAAGTTTGTACCCTTGTTAGATATAAGGATGATGTTGGAACTGAATATACTTCAGAAATTGATGGAGATAAATATAAAATAGTTTATAAATCTACAACAGACGACTATCAATATACTTTTTGGATGTTGAAGATTTATAAAGTTGAACAGAAGATTAATTTAAATGGTTCACAAGTTAAAGTTTACTATTATACAAATCATAAATATGGACTTGTTGGTTTTGAAATTCATTATGAAGATGGTACTGTTGATTCTGCCATTATATTGTAGTATATGCTATTAAATTATAAATGTAAATTTTTAGGTATTTTTTTAGTTGTTAGCGGAATTATTTTACATATATTTATTACTTTTTTTGATTTTAGATTAGAATTTTTGACAGTGAAGGTACTTGCAGTATTTTCATGGTTTACAAAACCAGTATTTTTTAAAATCATTAATAATAATATTACAAATGAAATTGCAATTTTGTCTTTTTTGATAGGTTTTATAATTATAATTTTTTCTAAAGAAAAGAAAGAGACAAAGTACATAAAAATAATACGATATAAAGCTATTTTTCATGCTTTTATTTTTCAATTGTGTGTATATATTGTTGCAACTTTGTTTGTATATGGAATAGCTTATATTGCTATTATAAGTATGATTATGCCTATAATATTTATTGTTTATTTGGGTTCTTTTTATATTCAGAAACATAGGAAAAAGAATTAGTTTTTTTATTAAAAATTTAAGAGAACTATAATTGTAAACAATATCAGGGGATATTTTTCGTTATATCCAATGAGAGAAGATATATAGCAATTTTTTATATTTAAATATATCCAATTTTATTTTTGGAGAATTTAGTCTATAAATAAATTAGATAGATGAGCTGAGGATAAAATAAATTATAGTTTTACAAGTAGATTCATACCTATAAACGAGCTTTGATTTTAAGAGATTACATAATTTAAAATATATTTTGCATACTATATTTTATTTTCATATGCTAAAGTCTCTGTATTATGCCTAAAAAGAGAAGTATTTTCGTGAGTATATAGGATTTTCATTAGTATATTATACTTTTTGTTCTTTTTTAGTTTTTTCAAGGCATGCGATATTTTAATATTATTTTAACCCCATTCTATTAATAATTTGCCGCATTATTATATTGAACAAATTTTTATAATCTATTCTAATTGAACTTTATTTTTAAAGATTGGTTATTTAAAAAAGAAGGCAGGAAGCAATTGTTTTCCTGCCTTGAGTTTATTATGTTATGATTTTGTACAGATTTGTCTTAATGCAGATTCTGCAGCTGATACTATTGGATACATAGTTGGAGCAGCTGTTAATAAAGGATGAGTACCAAATTGTAAAGTTGCAAGTTCAGTTGCTGTCATTGTTTTTTGAATTGCAAGACCTAAAATATTGATCATTTCACCAACAGATTTGCCACCAATAATCTGCGCGCCTAAAAGCACACCACTATATTTAGCAAAAATTAATTTAACAACTGTCTTTGTTTTATCAGGTAAAGTGCCTGGATGTCTATCGATTGTAGAAAATTTACCAATTACAATTTCAAAACCTTCCTTTATTGCTGTATGTTCAGTAACACCTGCAGCACCCATTGCAAGGCCTTCAATTGCAGATGAAAAAATGGAAATATTCCCTTTACTTTCTCTTACTACCTTTAATGTAAATAAATTTTCACCTGCAACTCTTGCATCAAAAGTAGCAGTTGATGCAAGCATTAATTTTGTTGAACGTCTTGTAAAAAAATCTTTATGTTCGGCACAATCACCAGCAGCATATACATCTTTTTCAGATGTTCTTAAATACTCATCAACCCAGATAGCACCATTTTTACCAATCAACAAACCAGCATCTGCCGCTAATTTTGCATTGGGTTTATACCCAATAGATAAAATAACAGCATCAGCTTTAATCACTTCTCCATCTTCAAATTCAACAGCAGAAACTTTACCATTCTCGCCAACAATTCTTTTTACTCTTTTACTAATCATTATATTAAGTCCATTTTCTCTTAATTTTGCTGCAATTTCTTCTGCAATATCCCTATCAAACGCCAGAGGTAATACACAATCCAGAGCTTCTACTAAGGTTACATTATCTACTTCTTTTCTCAATTCATCACTTACTTCTATTCCTATAAAACCAGCACCAATAACAACTATATCTTTAGCTTTTTTTATTTTATCAATTGCATCTTTCAAATAATAATAATCTTTTGGAATTGTATAGACACCATCTAAATCTTTTCCTTCAATAGGTGGTATAAAAGGTGTAGAACCTGTTGCAAAGATTAATTTATCATATTCTACTTCATTGTTAGATGTAAATACTTTTTTTGATTTAATATCAACTTTAGTAACTTCTTCTATTAGAAAATCCACACCTAATTTTTTAATAGGATCAATTCCCATAATGTCATCATCAATAGATTTTAAAGTAGAAAATCCATAAGGAATCCCGCATGGCACTAAAGATATCTCTTCTTTTCGAATCACCAAAACAGATTTTTCTGGATAAGATAATTTTGCAGTTTTTGCACTAATTAAACCAGCTGCTGAGCCCCCGATTACTACTACATCGTACTTCATAATTTACTCCTTTTTTTGAGGTTATTTTGTCCCCCTCATATTTGGTACTTCTCATATTTAGAAAAATTATTTAACATATAAAATTTCCTTATCAATTCCTTCTTCTTTTTTTAATTCATTAATTATAAAATTAATATCAATTTTTGATAAAGCCTCTTCTATGTTGTCAATTCTGCTTATTACTATTGCGAATTTTTGTCTCATTCTTACTATATTAGGGCCCAATGCCTTATTCATTAAAATATTTATCCCCTTAGGTTTCAATATATTAGAAATAAAATTTGCTTTTTTAGGATCTCCGTCATGTTTTTCTTTAAAAGGTTTATTTTCAACTTCTTCTTGAAAAATAAATTTTTTAGAATTATCATCATAAACAAAAATTAAATATTTTTTTGCATCTCCAAAATGCCTGCTAATAAAATTAATACCATCATCAGTAGCGCATGCAATTTTTAGTACCATCTTTATCCTTTCTTTAAACACTTTTTAAATATTCATTAGCTTGATCTGCCATAATAAAATCAGTAACAGTCATATCTATATCTTTTAAATCTTCGATTTCTCGTAAAGCCTTTTTAATTGCAAAGGCTAATTGAAACCCTATTGGACATTGAGGTACAGTTGGACGAAATTTAAAAGAAACACTTTGTTTTTCTTCATCAACTTCAAGATCATAAACTAATTTTAAATCCCATACATTTTGCATAACTTCAGGATCTACAACAGTTTTCAATTTTTCAATAATTTTATCTCTTAAGCTCATGACAAATCCTCCAGGATTTTAACAATATTCAAATAAATTTGGAAAAACTCTTTTTTTATTTCTTGACTGCAATATTCGTATTCATAAGGAGTCTTTAAATTAATTTGTGCTTCTACTATACTTTTATCAAAAGGAATTTTACCAATAATTGTTATATTATTATCTTTAGCAAATTCTTCAATTTCCTTTGAATGATCAATATTTAAATCATATTTATTAATAACAATGGTTGCTGGTACTTTAAAATGTTTTGATATTTCATAAACTCTTTTTAAATCATGAATTCCTGAATATGTTGGCTCTGTTACTAAAATAGACAAAGTTGCTCCGGACAATGAAGATGTAACAGGGCAACCAATACCTGGAGGCCCGTCAACAACGAGATATTTTACATTATTATCTTGTGCCACTAATTGAGCTTGATGTTTTACCATTGTAACAAGATTCCCAGAATTTTCTGCTCCTGGATATAATGTTGAATGTACCATGTTGCCATATTCAGTATCAGAAATATACCATTGACCTACCACCTGCTGTTCCATATAAATGGCATCAACAGGACACGCAATTTCACATAAAGTGCATCCGTCACAAAGATAGGGATTTATTTTATATTGATTGTCATCAAACGAAATCGCATCAAATCTGCATAATTTTTTACAAATACCACATTTAGTACACTTTTCCTGTCTAATTATTGCAATAGATTTACCTTTAAAATCTTCAATTCTTTTCTTCTCTGGTTTTAATAATATAAACATATCAGCAGCATCAACATCAGCATCAACTATTACTTTATTATTAAATAATTTGGACAATGTAGCAGCTAAAGTTGTCTTTCCAGTACCACCTTTTCCTGATAATATTACAATTTCCTTTGCTCTTTTCATGATTCTTTCCCTTGAACTAATTTTTTATTTAAAACTTTTTCTATTTTACCAATTATATTTAAAAAACTTTCTTTAATAACCGGAGAAAAATCAATAATTGCTATTCCTTTAGAATAATTTTCTGCAATCTTTCTATCAAAAGGAATTGTCCCTATTATCTCAATATCATTTTCTCTGACAAATTCATTAACCAGAGTATTGTTTTCTTCATATTTATTAATAACAATTCCATGTGGTTTGTCAAGTTCTTTTACAATAGACAAAGCAAGTTTTAGGTCATTTAACCCAAAAGGCGTGGGTTCTGTAACCATAACTACATAATCGCTTTCTTCTAAAGTTGCAACAACAGGACAACTTGTACCTGGGGGGGCATCAAGAATATATAATTTGTCATCATTAATCATTTTATTTATACCAGAAATCAAAGGGACAGCAGATGGTTCACCAATATCTAAAATTCCCTCAATAAAATTTATATTACTGGATTTCCCAAAAATGCCTTTATTTATAATTCCTTTCCTTTTATCGACTTCTTTTATAGCACCTTCTACAGGGCAAACATAAGCACAAGCACCACAGCTATGGCATAATTCTTCAAAGAACATTGCCTTTTTTATCGGTTTTATTATAGAAATAGCATTATAAACACATGCATCTGCACATTTGCCGCAAAAAGTGCATATATCTTCATTAATTTTGGGAATTAATTCATTATAAACTATACTATCCTTAATTTCTGGCTTTAAAAAAATTTTCCCATTGGGTTCTTCAACATCCATATCAACATAAATACTATTATCAATAAGAAGGCTCAATGCTACAGCAACTGTTGTCTTACCTGTGCCTCCTTTTCCTGATGCAACAGCAATCTTCATCAATTAAAACCTCCTCTACCTTTTCCTCTTCCTCTTCCCATACCTCGGCCTTGGCCCATTCCCATGCCTCGACCTTGACCCATTCCCATACCTCGACCTTGACC
>CAYLKS010000050.1:13830-21018 GCA_964384205.1 uncultured bacterium
CCTCGACCTTGACCTATGCCTTGGCCTCTACCACGTAAAGAAGGATTCTCAGAATTAGGTCTGATAGCACCTGTAGGGCATTCTTCAATGCATATTCCGCATCTTGTACAAATATCATTGTCAATATAAGCCTTATTATTAGGTTTCATATAAATTGCACCGTCAACAGGACATTTTTTTATACAAATTTTACAACCACTACATTTTTCTTCATTAACCCATGGCATAAATACCTCCTAATTGTGTTGGATTTTCATGCAATCTCATAGTTAAAAGCAATGATTCTCTTTTTTCAGTTTCTATATCATCTGCTTTTTCTTCATAAAATCTTAAATATTTATCTGTAATATTTTCTTTATTATCACTATATCCTAATTTAACAGTTGTTATAAAAAAATCATTACATAAAACCGGCATAAATCTCTCTTTGTTTTTATTTTACTCTGTGAATTCTTTTAAATTACCTTTTTCGAAATTATCAAGTACATCTTGAACTGTATTTTCATTTGTAAACACATAAAGTTTTAATGTACCTTGCTTTAATACATCATAAGCTTTAGGTCCGTAACTACCTGTAATAACTGCATCAACTCCTTTTTCCAATGTTAATGTAGCTGTTTTAATACCAACCCCATGTTCATTATTCAAATACTCATTATGGAATGACTCAATAATAGATTTACTATCCGTATCTACAATAACGAAATATTCCCCTCTCCCAAAACGTTTATCTATAGGAGAATCTAAATTTGGCCCTTTTGCAGTAATTAATAATTTCATATTTTTAGCTCCTTTTTTTTACAATCATTACACAAACCAAAAAAATCAACACTATGTTCGGAAATTGAAAAATTATATTTTTCTTCCAAATATTGAGTAAAATTAAAAACAACCTCTTTCATTTTGTCAATGCAATCATCTTGAATATCCAATATTTTACCACAGTTCTTGCAAATTAAATGATGCTGATGAGATGAAACTTTTAGTTTGTATTTTGAAACACCATCAACTGCAATGCGTGTAACTAAATCACGCTGCAACATCAACTCAATATTTCTATAAATAGTTGCAATCCCAATACCAGTATCCCTCAATCTCATAAAAATATCATTGGCTGACAAATAATCATCACAGGCTGATAATAGTTCATAGATTTTCTCTCTTGCCTGACTTGATCTTAATCCGAATTTTTTTCGCATTTACCACACTCTCTTTTAATGATAATGATTATCATTATCTTATAATAATAAGGTTTTATAAATTTGTCAATATCAAATTTGTTATTATTAAAAAAAGAAAAGATATGGCTTTTTTTTGATAAATTTTTATTATAATAAGTAAAAAATAAAAAAAATGGTAACCTCAGCCATACAAAAATTGGTTTCAACCATACAAAAATTGATTATATTGTGTGATAGAATAATTATTTGCCTTTCCGGGGGAGGTAATTTATGGTGAATATGTAGAAAATGGGACATATGTAATAATATTTTTATTTACTCTATTGTATTTTTATATTTATTAATTTTGTGTATAGAAAACAGATAGCATATTTTTTAAATTAATTTTTATAACTCTATTTGTTTGAAGATATTATTTTTACCTCAATAATTGTTTATAGAAATAATAGTTTATGAAATGAACTTAAGTAAAAAATAGGAACTTTTTTATATTATATAGAGTTTTTTAAAAAAAAGCACTTGACAAATGAACATATGTTCATTATAATGATGCAAAAAGGAGAACGAATGCCAAGACCGAAAAAAAATAGATATGTACATAGACCGCCGATTTATAAATCGTTTAGACCGATAGATATTATGCCGAGATATTTACAGGAATTGGATTTGACTTTGGATGAATATGAAGCAATAAGATTAGCTGATTATGAAGGGTTAGGTCATCAGGCAGCAGCAGAAGAGATGGAAATATCAAGGCCAACTTTTACAAGGTTAATAGAGCAGGCAAGGAAGAAAATTTCGATTTTTTTGGTTGAAGGGCGTCAGTTGAATATTTCAGGAGGTAATGTTCATTTTAGAAGTAATATCATAAGATGTCTTGATTGTGGAAGGACTTATAATGCGAGTTTTAGTCAAGTTTTTGAATTATGTCCTGTTTGTGGTTCTCCAAATTTGATTGATCTGGCAGGTGGTTTCGGTCATGGTAGGTGTTGTAGGAAACATAGGCATAAAAAAGGAAATTTTTAACAAAGGAGGGAAATATGCCTTGGGGAGATGGAACAGGACCTAATGGATTAGGTCCCAGAACAGGTAGAGGTTTAGGCTTTTGCAATGGTTATAACAGACCGGGTTATATGAATGGTGGTTTTGGATATGGTAGAGGTTACGGTTATGGTCGTGGATACGGGAGAGGTTTTGGATATGGTAGAGGTTATAGATGGCGTGCATATGCTCCTTATTATAATGCTGTGCCAGTTCCTCCATCATATTCTGAAAAAGATGAAAAAGCATTTCTTGAAAATGAACTAAAAATATTAAAACAGCAAATGCAAAATTACGAAAAACGGCTTGCAGAACTTGATAAAGAAGAATAAGAAAGAAAGGGAGTAGCCTTAAGGTTGCTCCCTTTTTCTATTTTGAGGTATTAATTTTGAGGCATTAATTAATAAAAATAAAACAGACTCATATAAAATATATTGTAAATATTTGAAATTTATATTATAATCTTATGGTAAAGTATTAGTTATGGATAAATTTTTTTATAAATTAAAACAAAATTGAAACAAAAAAAAAGAATTATCGTATTAAACTAATGGAACTTTAAGAAGGACTGGTTATTATGAGAAAAATTATACTTATAGTTTTTAGTTTTTTATTGAATATATATGCGCAAGAAAATATAGTCTTAAAGGTTTATGAAGATGGAATACCTGTGTATGCAACAGTTAACGTATTAAAGCCAGTAGATGTTGATGTTCATCTTTTTGTTGGTAAATATAATGATAGATTATTATCATACGGCTGGATATTAAATGCTGATAGTAGGGAAGTTGTGTGGAAATTGTCATTGGATAGCTTGACTAAAGTGCCTTCCTTATATGAGACGTATGAATATTCTAACAAGATTAATTTAGTTCCAGGGAGATATTACTTTATTTTTATAAAAAAACATTGGTATGATTTTTATATTAAAAATTTTAAAGATCTTGGATTAATTTTTGATAGGTTATTGAAAGGGAAATTAGGTAAAAGAGAAGTAGATAATTATTGGAAATTTACTATTACTTTTCCTGAAAAAAATATTAAAGTATTAAAGAATCAATCTTATTTTGCAGATAAATATTGTTTTATATGCTTTCCAGAAATACATAATAATGAATTTAAGACAGTATCATTTAAAATATTGAGAAAACCGAAAAATGAACCAGTTAGTTTTGAAATTTATGCACAGGGAGAAGGGGATAAGTCGGAGCATGTCATGTATGATTACGGTTGGATCTCTAATGAAGATAATGTAAAAATATGGGAATTTAATACTGAAAATTCAGTATATGGAGGAGGATCTAAGAAAAACTTAAAATATAGAGGTAATATTTCACTAAATAAAGGAGTTTATAAATTAGTATGGATTTCAGATGATTCTCATTGTATAAATGATTGGAATAAAACTCCACCATATGATCCTTTATTTTGGGGGGTAACATTAAAATTTAAAAAATTATCTGATACCAATTATGTAAAATTGATTAATATAAATAAAAATATAAAAGACAAATTAAGTTTAACGAAAGTAAGAAATAATGCTTTAGTTAGTAAGAAATTTGCCTTAACTAAGCCGACTTTAGTGCATATAATAGCAATTGGAGAGGCAGGCCATTTTAAAGATATGGTTGATTATGGTTGGATTATAGATAATGATACTCATAAAAAAGTATGGGAATTTACTTATGATATTTCATTTCCAGCAGGTGGGAGCATTAAAAATAGGAGGTTTGAAGGAGATATTTTATTAAAACCGGGAAGTTATACTGTTTATTATGTTACAGATGATTCCCATGCGTTTCGTCATTGGAATGCACCTCCTCCTGCTAATCCAGATATGTATGGAATCACTTTATATTTTATTGATTCAAAACCAGAATTAAGTAATAATAATATACATTATTCTAAAGAAAAAAAAGAAGAAGATATAAATTATAAGGAAAATCAAGTAATTGTTAATTTTACCCCAGCAAGAAATGATGAGCTACTTCAAAAAAAATTTGTTCTTAATAAAATTACTAAAATAGCGATCTCTGCAATAGGTGAGGGTGATGAAGATGATATGTACGATTATGGCTGGATAGTTGATTTAAAAACTGGCAAAATTGTTTGGAAAATGCTATATGAAAATACAACATGGGCCGGTGGAGCCAGAAAAAATCGATTATGTAAACAGGAACTTATTTTAGAGCCTGGTGAGTATAGGGCTTATTATGTTACAGATGATTCCCATGCCTTTGGCAGCTGGAATGAAAAACCACCTTCAGTTCCTGAAGAATATGGCATGATAATTAGAATAGTTAAGTTTTTAGAATAGAAAATTATTGCATTTTAGATATTTTATATATATATTTTTTTAATGTTAAAGCGGTATCTTTTTGTATTTATTATAATTTATATTAATATTAATGCTCAGGACATAGGATCAGATTATATTTATAATCCATTTTCTGTTTTTTTTAGTGGCGGATATGGTATATTTCAATTGAGCACAAAAGAAAATAAACCATTTGATATTGATTATAGAAAAGAGTTTAGAGATTTATTTTTTAATTTAAGACATCCTATAAAGCAGATAAAAAGATTTGGATTTAAGAAATTTTTTACATCAGAAATTTTACCTGATAGAATTTCAATAAATAAAGCGCAGTTTGTTCCTAATTATACATTACATTTTGTAGGTGGTATAGTATGTATAAATAAATTAAAAAAGTGGTATAAGGGAAATAATTTTAGATATTATTCCTTTTTTGCTTATATGACATTTTATTCGTACCATCTTATAAATGAAGTTGTTGAAGATAATTCAAGGGATAATATCAATGTAGATGCTATATCTGATATTTATATTTTTGATTTATTAGCTGTTCTGTTATCAGATAATAGTAAAATGCAAAGATTATTGACTACCTTGAATGCTAATGAATGGACCACTGTTCCTTTTTATAACCCTTTCAATAGAAAATTGGAAAATACTTCTCAAAATTTTGTTTTTAAATATTCAGTATCTAAAAAATTTAAACTTTTTTTATATACTGGTATGAATTCAGTAGGAGGGGTATCTATTCCTAATAATAATGATTTAGATTTTTCTTTTGGTGCAGGTTTTTCTTCTAAAAAAATTAAATCAGTCAATGGGCATAGAAATAAAGGTTTATTTACAGCTGAAATAGTACCTGATTTTGGATTTTTTATTGATAGAAATAATTCTTTGCTTTTGAGTATGATTTTATCTTATAATGGAAATTATAGATTTAAAATGAATATTTTTCCCACAGATTTTTTTTCTTTTGGTAATATCAAACCTTATTTATATTTTGCTTTTACTGCAAAAAAAGAATATTTATTTGGATTAACATTTAATAAAATCCCTTTAGGCATGTTTTTTTAATATTTTTTAACTTTTTGGGGATATTCATATTGAAAAAAAAATTTCAGATAGAGATACAAAAAATGTGAATATAATAAATTTTCCTGTTTTTGTTGATGTTTAGGATTTTCTTTGTTTTCAGAATTTATAATAATCATCAGAATGCCAATTTATTGGATTGTTAATATGGTGTTTGTTGGGGGTTGTATTTCATAAATAATATTTATCGTTTTCCCATTTGATCGGGTTGTTTTCAATGTAATTACGGATGTGTTTTAATTCGGTATTGTTTCGGATAATATGTTCATAATAATTTCGTTGCCATACGGAAACGGTGGGGGTATTTCGATATTCGTTAATTCGTTTTGTGGTGGCGGATTTAAATAAACGCACAATGGTAGGTATTGAATCGGATGTGGGTTTTCCAAATTGTTCGAATGTAGGGGCACGTTGTGTTGTAGGGGCACGTTGCAACGTGCCCCTACAATAACAAATGTCATCATTTAAAATGATGATTCCGTGAATGTGATTTGGCATAATAACAAATGAATCCAATTTTACCCGTGGTCGAATTATTTCGGTTTTTAACCATTCATCATGCGCAATTTTACCATATTCATTTAATATCATTTTTCCATTTACAATATTCCCAAACAAACATGCCCGATTTTTTGTGCAAATTGTAATAAAATATGCCCCAGGTGAGGAATAATCATAATATTTCAAACGTATGGAATGACGATGATGTTTTTTAGGGTTGTATTTCATTGGTTTTTATTTACAATCTTGTTTTTTTTATCGGTCAGGTTGTAAAGGGTATAGACCAATTGATCGATTTATCTCCTCATTGTTATCCGGCAATACCTATATTTGCTTTGTCAGAAACAATCATTTCAACCCATACAGTTTCAGGACATTTTCATCCAATTCTTTTTGTATCTTTTCTAATTTATCTTCTGCTTCTTGTTCGGTTATTTTTTTTGAGAACTTTTGTTTTTGTACCGAAACAGCTCGATTAAATATATCCTCAAATTTTTTTAACTGAGATTGTGTTGGAATTATTATTGGCAGTTGGCGGGCATCGTTGATTTGAAAATTAAGAGTAAAATTTTAAAATAATTCAGCATATAAATTTTCAATATTTGAATTTAAAATGCAGACTATGTAATAATTAGGTATATATATATAGTTAGAGATTAATCTCATAGAACCTACATCATAAACCGAATTAATAACATGTCTTACCTTGATATCAACAGAGCTTCTTGTAGCATTAATTAAATTCCAGCAAAATCCTTTACGAAAGTAGAATTGTGGATTGCGAACTACAGGCATTCCTTTGCCTTTTTTCCCCGAATTTTTCTTTAGAAACTTTACATTCTCCCTACTCCAATCAATGTAATAAGGCGTTGGAGCCCACCAACGGTTACCATCTTTATCGCCTTTGTCATAAGGTACAAATGTTTGCTTTCCTTTTATTCCATTTAATTTGTCGTCATCGGTTAACGCTTCTACATCGGCAACTTCATCTTTACTTACAATTCGGTATAACCAACCTTGCTCAAAAATATCTTCCCCACTTTTTCGTCTTTTTTT
>CAYLKS010000051.1:0-20343 GCA_964384205.1 uncultured bacterium
TCTTTACTTTCTCTTAAATCTTAAAATAGTATAATATTTAATATTAAAGATAGTTATTTAGATAGTTATTTGTTTTGTCATGGTATCCTCCTTGTGTTTTTTTGTTAATTTTTTTTCCAAATTATAAATACAATTTTTTTTAATTCAAGGGGGGTACCATGTCTCTTATTTCCCCACTTTGCTAATACATTTATCTTGACATTTCCATATTATTTCTTTATTTTATTCCAAACAAGGAAATAAAATGCAAAACTGCAAATTTATTTTATTTCTTCTATTTTTAATATCTTCAACATTACACGCGAATTTCTCATGGAAACAAAATATAGGAAATCAACTAACCAAAAAATTTATTAATCAATACGTAAATTTTACTACCTCTAATAATGGTATCTCAAATTATATAAAATCAGAACTTAATCTTAAAACACAATATGCAAATATAATCAAAATAAGGTATTTATTTTTTAACTGCTTTTCAAATAAGACTATTAGCGATACAACTTATTATATAAATGACAAAGAATTTACATTAAAAGAAAATATTGTTATTGCAAATAGCCAAAAATTATATATGGCATCTGGAAAGGAAAGGAAATAACAATTGAATAACGAAAATTTATTTAAAAAAATCAATATTTTTTGGATTTTATATGTTCTTTTTCATTTTATACCTTGTCTCTATAATTCTCCCTATTTTTGGGGGACAGATATGTACGCATATTTTACCCCCTATATTTCATTTACTATAATTATATTTACACTATTTTTATCAATTAATACTAAATCAGCCGATTATTTTTTACAATTTTTAAATAAAATCAATTTAATAATACAAAATATTCCTTCCTATTTTTATGTTTTACTAACTGCTATATTATTCTATCTTTTCAGAGAAAAAGTCTTTTTATTAGGTGATGGGATGTTAAGAATAAGGAATGCAAATTATGGCTTATTATTTTCAACTGATCAACCTCTCACAACATTCATACATGGACTTATAGTAAAAATTACAAAGCTTAATGCTAAAACTGTTTATCAAAGTATAAGCATACTCGCGGGGATTATTACAATTATTTTCTATACCAAAATATCAAACAGACTTTTTTCCAAAACATATAAAAAACTAATTACTGGGGGGCTATTATTTTCATCCGGAATTATACAATTCTATTTTGGATATGTTGAAAGTTATTCTATTCTTGCATTATTCATATTTCTTTTTCTTTTAACAGCTTTAAAAGAAATTAAAGAACAAAAAATATCTTATCTCCCTGCAGTTTGGCTTGCAATTGCAGTAATCTTTCACCCTTCAGGAATTTTGTTTGTTCCAGCGTTATTTTATCTGTATTTTTATGCCAAAGATAGAAGTCTAAAAGAAAAATTAATTTCTTTATTAAAAGTCTTAGGTATATTTTTAGTTGCAATTTCATTTCTATTGGGATTATTTTATTTCATAGGAGATATAAGTCCTATACAATTTTTAAAAAGCTACGGAAGAGAAAATAATATTAAACCATTATTCTCTAACAACAATTTCGACGGAATTTTATCATTATCTCATTTTATAGATATTTTTAACGAAATATTGCTTACTGTTCCTGCCATAACATTAATAGTTTTTGCTGCTCTATTATTTCTCAAAAACAGAAAAGACAAGCAATTGCTATTCCTTTTAACAAGTTTAGTTGGCCCATTATTATTTTTTCTAACATTTAATCCACTTTTAGGATTTGCAAGAGATTGGGATATTATGGCAATTATTGCATATCCGCTGACATTATTTATTAGTTTCTCAATCCTTAAATACTCAAATAAAAAACAAGCAATAAAAATAGGAACGGTTACGATAATTTTATCATTATTTCATACTATACCGTGGGTTTTGATTAATGCAAATCAAAATAAATCAATTAGAAGATTCACAATAATAATGAACACACCACACTGGTCAAAAGATTCAAAAGCAAAAGCCAGAGACGAGTTATCAAGTCTATTTATGAAACAAGAACAGTATGAAAAAGCAATAAAATACTTAAAAGAAGCATATAATCTTACATATAACAATAGATATTTATTTAAGGCAGGAGTATCATCATTTAAAATAAAAGATTATGCTACAGCCGGGAAGATATTTGAATATCTTAATACTCAAAAAGATAGCTTAAATTTCGATGTGCCATTTTATCTTGCAACATTATATGAAATTGCAGGAGAATATGATAAAGCACTAAATTTATACTTCAAAGCTTTGAGAATGGACAGTACAAAAGCTATTGCTTACTACTGTATTGCAAACATATATGAAAAAAAGAATAACATAAACGAAGCAATAAAATACTGTAATATTGCAAAAGAAAAAGGTTATTCCATTTCCGAGATAAATAATCTTCTTAACAAAATCAAAGTAAAATTAAAAAAATAATACTGAAAAAACATGATATTTGGGAACAATTACCCACTTAAATAGCTAATTTGCAATTATAATAATCCTATATTAAAATAACATAGTTTTACGATTTATTTACAATTGTCCACATAACATATCCATTGCTTTTGCATATTATAAAGATATCATAAAAGCCCAATATGGAAAAAATAAAAAAGATATTTCTTGACAAAGTAAAAATTTTATTTATATTAGAAAAAAAGGATATAAAAAAATGTCAAAAAGACTTGAAATTGTTGACTTAACAGAGGAAGAGAAAAAAGAATTGTTATCAATTATTAAAGAACAAAAAAATAATAGACTTAAAAATAGAGCAAAAATTATTTTATATTCTTATGAAAAAATCCCGGTTATAAATATTCAGAAAGAGTTAAATATTTCCAGGCAGACAATTAGTACCTGGAAGAAAAGATTTTTAAAATATAGAATCAAAGGATTATTAGATCTTAGAATTAGAAAGCATATTGATGAGTAGTGAAAATAGAGAAAAGCTTGCTAATAAACCAGCACTAATTTCAGAAGAATTACATAAATTTTATAAAGGGAAAATTCAGATTACATCAAAAGCAGTTATAAGAGATTTAGATGATTTTAGCTATTGGTATACTCCGGGGGTAGCAGAACCGTGCAAAAGAATTCATAAACAACCAGAACTTGTTTACAAATACACCAATAAAGGTAATACAATAGCAATTGTTTCTGATGGTTCGAGAGTACTTGGCTTAGGAGATATAGGACCGGCAGCTGGTCTTCCTGTAATGGAAGGCAAGGCTTTAATTTTTAAATTTTTAGGTGGAGTAGATGCAGTCCCTATTTGTATAAATGCGAATAATGCAGAAGATATAATAAACTTTGTTAAGATGATTGAGCCAACTTACGGTGGTATAAATTTAGAGGACATTGCTCAGCCAAAATGCTTTGAGGTTCTGGACAGATTAAGAGAAATATCAAACATTCCAGTATGGCATGATGACCAGCAAGGAACAGCATTAGTAACAGTTGCTGGGCTATTTAATGCTTTATATATAGTTAATAAAAAAATAGAAACCATTAAAATAGTTTTATTTGGAGCAGGTGCTGCTAATCTTGCTATAACAAGACTTTTGATTCAAGCAGGAGCTAATCCTGAAAATATGATATTGCTTGATAGTAAAGGGAGCCTTGGTAAGTTTAGAGATGATCTGGAAAAAAAACATCCTTATAAATGGAAATATGCTCAGATAACAAATAAAAACAATATAGATGGCGATCTGGAGACATGCCTTAAAGGTGCGGATGTCTTAATAGCATTATCCAAGCCAGGACCTGATACTATAAAAAAAGAATGGATTGCAGGGATGGCAAAAGATTCTATTGTATTTGTTTGTTCAAATCCTACTCCGGAAATATGGCCATGGGAAGCAAAAGAAGCAGGTGCAAGAATTGTAGCAACAGGGAGGTCTGATTTCCCTAATCAAGTAAATAATTCATTAGGTTTCCCTGCTATCTTTCGAGGTGTGCTTGATGTTGGCGCAAGATCTATTTCTGATACAATGTGCATAGAAGCAGCAAAAAGCCTGGCAGAATTTGCAAGAAAAAAAGGAATTCATGAAGAATATATTGTTCCTAAGATGACAGACTATGAAGTTTTTCCACATGAAGCCGCAACAGTTGGTAGCCAGGCAATTAGAGAAAATCTTGCATTATATAAAAATTTTTCTTATGAAGATTTATATCAATTAGCTGATAAAAAAATAAAACTCGCTCAAGAGCAAGTTCACTTATTCATGGAGAAGGGCATTATTCCTCAAGCTCCTGAAATTAATATTTAATATTTTCCTATTTTTGATTAAAAATACTTGTTTAAAATATTTTTTTAATATATTATAAGACAATTATGGAAGCATTATTTTCTATTCCTGTAATATTAAAAATTTTAATTATCTTTATTGTTATAGTTATAGCAAATAATTACAGAATCCATCTTGGATTATTGGGATTTTTAGGTGCCATAATTCTTGGATTATGGATAAAATTGCCCTTATCTGATATTTTTCATATTATTATATATTCAATATTCAGCTTAAATACTTTATTATTATCTTTGGTGATTTTCTTAATTTTACTTTTAAGTTCAATTATGAAGAAAAAAAATAAAATGAAAGAAGTTGTAGAAAATTTTCGAGGTTTTTTCCCATCTCCAAAGCTCACTTTAGCAACATTACCAATAATTATTGGTATGCTTCCGATGCCTGGAGGAGCAATTTTTTCAGCCCCTTTGGTAGATTCTTTTGACCCTAAACATGTTCTTGATAATGATAAAAAATCTGCCATAAATTACTTTTTTCGACATACTCTTGAACTATGGTGGCCACTTTATCCTGCTGTTATTTTTATCATTGATATTACAAATATTCAAATAAGCCAACTAATATTGCTTAATTTACCGTTATCTATAGTACTTTTTGTTACCGGGCTCATTATCTTATTGAAGGGCTATCATTTTGACCATTTAAAAAATCTACAAATTAATAGAAAAAAATTTTTTTTATCAATAACTCCTATTCTGATTGTTATTTTTTGTTTTATTATAATACTAATATTGTTAAATTTAGTGCCTTCAAATATAAAAAAAATAAATTACTTTCATACTTTTAAACAATATCTGCCGATTCTTATAGGACTGATATTTAGTATAGCCTATCTTAAATATACTGAAAAAAATATTGATATAAAAGAAGATCTAAAGAATTTCCGAAAATATAATTTAGTCCTTGTGGTAATTGGGATAAAGGTTTTTGCAAATCTAATAGATCAATCGCATATTGCTAATTTAATTGTACATGAACTAAATTTTTATAATATCAATTTCTTTTTTATAATCTTATTTTTACCATTTTTAGCAGGACTTGTTACAGGTGTTGGTTTTGCTTATGTAGGAATTAGTTTTCCTATAGTTTTAAGTTTGATTCCTCAGAATTTATCTTCTATACAATTTTTAGCTTATATTATGATTGCAGATGCTGCCGGCTATATGGGAATGATGCTATCGCCCATGCATATTTGTATGATTGTAACAGGTGAATATTTTAAATCTACTTTATTAAAAATTATAAAACAGATTTTCCCAATACTTGTTATCTTTTTTATTTTCGCATTTATATATTTCAAATTTTTACTTTTACTATAAGATTATATGGACATAAACTTATATGGATAACTATTTAAACAAATTTTTCGAGATAGCAGATATTGATTCAATTAAACAAATAATAAAACAAAGAGAAGAATGGAAAAAACGAAAAAGTACCCAAAAATATTATAATTTATTAAATAATGTAAAACATATCAAAACCAGCTATTTTGACTTTTCTTCGGATATTGTTTCTATTGGAAAAGAAGAAGAATTAACACAAAATGATAAAAAAATACTATTAGAAACATTAATCGGTTTTAAACCATGGCGGAAAGGGCCTTTTAATATATTTGGCAATCTGATTGATGCAGAATGGAGAAGTGAAAAAAAATTTAATAGAATTATACCTTATTTACCCGACCTTAAAGGGAAGGTAATATGTGATGTTGGTTGTAATAATGGATATTATATGTTCAGGTTGTATGACAAACAACCATCATTTATCCTGGGCATTGATCCTACATTACATTATTATTTTACATATAAATTATTGAGTGGATTTATAGAACTGAAGAATATTGCATATGAATTATTGGGAGTTGAACATATAAAATTTTTCACAGAAAGTTTTGATGTGGTTTTATTGATGGGGATTTTATATCATCATCCATCGCCGCTTGATATTTTAAAAAATGTATTTAAATCTTTAAAAAAAAATGGTATCTTAATTATAGAATCTCAGGGCATACCTGGTGAAGGCTCTTTTGCATTGTTCCCTGCTAAAAGATATGCAAAAGCTCCGGGAGTATATTTTTTGCCTACAGTAGGGTGTTTATATAATTTTGTTAAACGAGCAGGTTTTCGTAATATTGAAGTTTTTTATATTCATAAAATGACACCAAAAGAACAACGGCGAACAAAATGGATGGATTATGAATCATTTATAGATTTTTTAGATCCAGATAATCCAGAATTAACTGTAGAAGGTTACCCTGCTCCAATCAGAATATATATAAAATGTCAAAAATGAAATATTATCTTTGTTTAGTTGCAGCTAAATAGGTCATAATAACACTTCCAGCAGTAGCAATAACCTGGAAGTAATCCTTTATTGTGTAGATCAATTGCTGTTTTATGAGAATTTTATCTCCCGGAAATATTTGAATATCAGATCGTTTATAGCTATATTTCTTCATTTTTCCATTTCTAAATAACCAATATTTACCTGTTACTCCGTTATATTTTACACCGCCAGCCATTCCAATATAATCCACTGCAGTAAGTCCCGGAATATAAGGATACGCCCCCGGATAAGTTACCTCTCCTCCAACGTAAATATAATCATTACTTGATGGCACAAAAATAATATCATTATTTTTTAAAATATAATCTGTTGCTTTTAAATCTACCGTTTCCATTTTATCAGCAGATTTTATATAGACCATATCAATTATCGTTGCATCAGAAATAGAAGATATTCTTTTAATAAAATGGGAGAGTTTTTCGCCCTCCTGGATATTATAATAACCACTATGTTTTGTTAATCCTTTTAGCATGACTTTATTATTTGTCAAAGTAACTTTGGGAACATATAAAACACAGCCGTCCTTTAAGAAAGGATTACCTGCTATTTCTCCATAAAAAAGAAATTTTTCATAGTTTACAGTATCAGCATTGTTATTATATTTAATTATAACATGTTTCAAATCAGCAGCAGCTGATGGTCCCATACATTGTTCAAATGCAGCCTGTAATCTATCAGTTGCATCTATCTGGTACATTCCTGGTTTTTCAACTTCACCGGTTATATATATTTTAAATTTTCGTGGTTGTAAAACAACAAAATAAAACTCATTTCCAGGAATTGTTTTTTCTATAATTTCTTTTAATTCAGATTTTACTCTTCCTAAATTTTTATTACCTACTTTTACAGCCCCTATTCCTGGTATCAAAAATGAACCATCTACTGCAACATAAGCAGTATAAAATTGATCTATTTTCCCTTTTATCATTAAAGCACAAAAATCTCCGGGACCTAAAATATAATTTGAATCAATTACTCCGCTGGATATATTTTGTAATGGATTCTGGCCACTTTTGATTAATATTTTCAATTGTTCTATTGCTTGCAATATTTTGGTTTCAGATGAACTTGTAGTAATACGAGTCTGATAGCTTTTCTGATTATCATCTCTTATCTGAGAAATATTTAAATATTTCTTTGCATCATCAATATTCTGGGCATTACTTATTGTACACAAAATTATTGATAGTATAATAAATCTCTTAAACATTTTCTCGTCTCCAAAACATTATATCACTTTTTAAAGATTTTACAAAATCATGCCAGATTTTTGCTTTTTCTGGATTATTTCTTTCTAAATTTCTATTAAATTCTTTCAGCAATATATAAAATATAGAAAAGAAGATTCCTAATATCAATCCCAATGCCATTATAATAGCTCGTTTGGGTTTGCTTTTATAATCAGGAATAAAAGGAGGATCCAACACATGAATAGTTGGGGTATCCTTAACTTCATTTATTTTTACCTGCTCTAATTGTTGTATTAATAATTCATAAAGAATTTCATTTACCTTGACATTGCGATATAGTTCAAGATATTGAACTCCTAATTCTGGTAAATTTTTGAAGGTAGGCAAAAATTTATTTTCCCATAATAAGGAATCACTTTTTTCGTATAATTTTGATAATAATTTTTCTGTTTCTTCGACTTTCTTTTGCAATTGATATTTTAAACTATTCTCACCTTTATATTGTGCTTCCAAAGCGGATAATTCAATTCTATTCATCGTTAAATTGGAAATTAAAGAAGAAATATTTGCAATTAAAGCCTGCGTTTGTTCAGGAATAGCAACTAAATTATTTTTCTTTTGGAATTCTATTAGTTTGTCTTGTGATTCTTTGAGTTCTTTAGAAACCACAGCAAGTCTTTTTTCAATAAATTTTCGTTTATTGGAAGCAAGAGTTATGTTTCTTTTATTATCAAGTACATTAAGGTAATCTATAGCTTCTTTTACAATTTGATAAGCACCTTCTGGATCTTCTTTCTTTTCAAATGAAATTTTAATAGAACCATCTCTACCAGGTTCTATCTGAAAATCAGATTGAAAATATTTTAAAATTACAACAGAATCTTTTATGTGATAATACCTAAAAAGATCAAATTTGGTACATAAATGCAAAGCCATTTCATTACTTTTCAAAAGCGATACCCAAACATCTGATGCACTTGCAAAAACAGGTAATTGAAATTGAGAACCACCAAAAAGATTTCCAGCAATAGCTCCAAGACTTCCTAAAGGAATTGATAACCCTGATTCACTTATCGGCGGATATATAGTAGCTTCAGATTTATAATATTTAGGTAAAGCAAAAGCAAGTATTGTAAAGCCTATCAGAAATAAAAAAATTATTGCATAAACTTTTTTTCTATATTTTGTAAACAATTTTAAAATTGAGAAAAAATCTAATTCTTTCATATTCAATTATTAATTATTTTTAGTAATAAAGTCAACAAAAAATTTATTTATATTTCGAAAAGCTTCCGCTAAATTATTATTATTTTCTATAATAAAACTTGCATTTTTTCTATACTTTAATAAATGAGCTTGATTTTTTAGTATGTTTTCTGCTTTTACTTTATCTACTTTTCTAAAATTAATCAATCTATTCAATAAAATTTCCTTATCCGCATCTATAAATATTGTATAGTCACAATATTCATTTATTTGTAAAGAAAACAATAATGCTCCATCTATTAAAATAATATCATAAAATTTCATATTATTTTTTATTAAATTTTTTATATAATCTTTCATTGCGGGATGAACTATCTTATTTAGCTTTTCAAGTTCGGATTTATTGCTGAATACTATATTTCCTAATATTTTTCTATCTATTTTATTATTTTTGACAATCTTGTCAGAAAATATCTGGATTAATTTTTGTTGAATCTCAGGAAGATCCAGAATAATATGCCCAATCTTATCCATATCAATGACAAAAATTTTATCCTTAAATTTGTTCTTAAGATAATTTACAATTGAGGATTTTCCGGAGCCAGCAAGACCTGTTATTCCTATAATTTTAACTTTTTTCATAGTTCTTTCAAATTATAATTAAAATGATTTTGAAATGCCAGATTAAATATCCATAACACATTTTGATTGAAAAAATTAACATCCATAATTTTATCCAATTTATAATAAATAAGTTTATCAATTAAGAAACTGCCATTAATTTTATATTTGTTAGTAATATTTTTAGCACAGTTGTTACATATTATTTGTGTATCTTCTACATCAAAATATGCATTGTCATTTAGTTTGCTATCGCATTTTTGACAATTATTAAAATTCAAGCCAAAACCATTACTCCGAAGATATTCATATAAAAAAATAAAATATAAGTTTGGAATATACTTCGCATTTAGTTCATCTAATTTATAAAAAATATCTATTACATTATAAAATATTTTTTCTATTTTTTTATACTCCAGTAAAGTTTTCAAAAGTATATCATCTATAAGATAAGCAAAATTTAATTTATTATAATCCTGTATGAAAGAATAAAAAAAATGTTCTATATTTATATCGGTGATAGTTTGCACCTGACGTGTTTCTTTTAAAGTGAATACAATTTCTACAAGTGAAAAAACTTCTGTTTTGCCAAAAAATTTATTTTTTTTATTGTTGGCACCCTTGGCAATAAAGGGCACCAACCCATAATCTTTAGTCAAAATATTAAGTATTTTACTATTTTCTTTAAATTTTATACTTTTTAAAATAATCCCTTTTGTTTTATGGAATTTATTTGCCATAAATTTTCTTTAATTCATCATAAAAATAACACATAGTTTCAATACCCTTATAAAAATGGTCTAATCTGAAGAATTCATTTGGGGCATGAGCATTTTCATCAGGAACTCCAAAGCCCAGTAAAAGAGGTTCTACATTCAATTTTTCTTTAAATTCATTTACAATAGGTATTGAACCGCCTTCGCCCATAAGCACTGGTTTTTTACCAAAAGCTTTTTCCAATGCATTAGATAGCGGCTTGACAAACTCATTATTATAATCAAAAAGATATGCTGGCCCGCTATGCAGTGCCCTAACTTCGGTTTTTACATTATCAGGAGCAATTTGTTTTATATAATCAACAACTAATTTACTTATTTTTTTATGATCCTGATATGGTACTAATCTACATGATATTTTTGCAATTGCTTTTGCTGGCAATACTGTTTTAAACCCTTCCCCCGCGTAACCAGAGGCAATGCCATTGACTTCTAATGTAGGCCTAAACCATAATCTTTCTAAAGGGTGAAATTCTTTTTCTCCATCAGTTTTAATAATTCCAGTTTCCTCAATAAACTCTTCTTCTCTGAAAGGAAGATTTTTTATATTTTCTATTTCAATATCAGATAAAGTTCTAACATCATCATAGAAATGAGGCACCAAAATTTTCCCGTTTTCATCTTTTAATTTTGAAATAAGTCTGGCAAGTTCAAAAGCAGGATTTGGCACTGCGCCACCGAAACTACCAGAATGCAAATCTGTTTTAGGCCCGTACATTACTATTTCAAAAGTGGCAATGCCACGTAAAGTATAACAAATTCCTGGGACACCTGCTGCATACATACTACTATCGCTTATAACCATCAAATCGCAAGAAAGTTTATCTTTATTTGTATTTATAAAATCAAATAAACTTTCACTGCCAACTTCTTCTTCACCTTCAAAAATAAATTTTATATTTAATGGGAGCTCTCCAAAATTCCTTTTGTAATAATCAATAGCCGCAATATGTACAAAAAGTTGCCCTTTATCATCAGCCGTTCCTCGTCCAAATATTTTTCCATCTCTGATTTCCGGTTCAAATGGAGGACTATCCCATAATTCTACAGGTTCCTCAGGCTGAACATCATAATGACCATATATTAAAATTGTTGGAAGATCTTTTGATACTATTTTTTCTCCATATACTAATGGATTACCTTTGGTTTGTATTAATTCTGTTTTAAAATCAATTTCTTTTAGATAGTCAATTATTAAATTTGCAGCATTCTGCATTTCCTGTTTTTTTTCTGATTTTGCACTGATTGAAGGTATTTTTAATAATTTAAATAATTTGTCAAGATATGCTTTTTTAGCATCTTCGGATAATGCACTCATATCGCCCACCTTTCTTTTTTTATTAACTATAATTAATATAACTTTTAAAAAAAATCAATGTTAGAAAGAAGAAAAATAAAAATTCGCCTTTTTTGAAATTTGAAATAATTATTATAAAGATTTTTTAAACTTTTATAATCAGCTTATAATCAAAAAACAGCTTACAATCAAGATAAAAATTTATTATAAAGTAAGTTATTAGGATAATTTCATATATAATTATATCAACATATTGTTATTTTATTAAACTTTTTTGATAAAATTTATAAAACTTGATTTATTATAATAATTTACTATTTTAAAGATAAGAAATGATTTATTGAACAAGGGAGGTATAATGCACTTTAAAAGATATATACTTTTATTAATTTTTATTATTTTAAGGACACCCATTTTAGGTGGCGATGTTTTTAAAAATATATCGTTTGAAGAATTTGATAAATTTACAAATTATATCATAGCAATTGGAGATATTAATAGTGATAATTTGCCGGATGTTTTTATTTCCGGGAGATTATCACAAAAAGATGGGTGTTCTTATAAAGCAGAGCTTTTAGTTAACAATGGTGAAAATTTTGCTTTATTGTCTTCTAATTTTATTCCATTAACAGATGGCAGGGCTTTATTTGTTGATATTGACAACAATGGTACCAATGATTTGGTCTATATTGGTAAGGACGAGGAAAACCAACCTCAACTATTAATTTATCAAAATGATGGAACATCTTTTGTTAAAAATTCACAACTTACAATCGAAGGCTTAAGTTTTAGTTATATCGAGTGCATAGACTACAACCAAAATGGTCTTGTGGATTTTATCATATCCGGGCTAAATAGCAATGGTACATTTGAAAGTAAGCTAATTGTTAATAATGGCAATATGTTTTTTAAAGAACAATCATCTGATTTGCCGGATTTAATAAATCCTATAATACAAAAGTTAGATTACAATCTGGATGGCTATCAAGATGTTATAATTGCTGGCAAAGACATTTCTAACAAAAATGTTATAAGTTTGTTTGAAAATCAGGAAGGATTATTTAAAGAAAACACTAAAATAAGATTGCCTGATTTCCGAGTTATTTCAATGAAAATATATGATACTGATAACGATGGAGATGAGGATATTATAATATCTGGTTATGATTCTTTAAATACCCCTATTACTGGCATTATTTTTAATAAACCTACCGGCTATATAGGACAGAATATTAATGTAATTGATAGTATAGCAGGCGATCTTGTTATTAATGATTTCGATTTCAATGGCAAAGTTGATATTGTTGTTAGTGGATTTGATACAAATTTTAAGATAAAAACTAAATTACTTTTTCAATATGAATTAAATAAATTTACGGGACAATTACTCAATATTAAATTATATAATACTAAAATTTATTCTAATTTTTTTGATAATGACACAAAACCTGATATTTTTATTTATGGACTGGATTCTTTGAATACGCCTCAATGTTTTATTTTAAAAAATATTGTTGATACAGATAACTTACCTCCACAATTGCCGACAAGCATAAAAGTAAATAAATTAGCATATAATTATATCATTTTTGAAAATTCTTTTGCATCAGATGACATATCTGATACTTTATCTTTAAAATATCAATATAGACTTGGTACTCTTGAAAATGCTGATCATTTTATATCTAAAGAAAATATATTTTTATCCCAGGGATTACTAACCCAGAGATTTAATGTAACTTTATTGCCAGGCAAATATATTTTTCAGTTAAGAGTTGTTGATAATACAGGTCTTGTCTCACAATGGAGCGAAACAGATACAATAATTGTAAATGAATTTACACATTCTGGTATAAATTTCAAAGGTTTATACGGTGGAAAAATTGGTATAATAGATTTTAATAAAGATGGTTTTACCGATATTTATTATAATGGTTTTGATTCGCATAATGAAGCTAATTTTCTTTTGTATTTAAACAAAAATGGCACATACAGTAATAAACCAGATATTTCTATGGAAGGCACTGGTTTTGGGAACGCATTTATGTATGATGTAAATAAAGATGGTGGCTATGATCTTATTATAACCGGCTCATCTGTTTTTGATAGATTATCAGAAGACGGAAGTACAAAAATTTTTTATAATGAACAAGATAGCTTAGTCGAAAAAAGTATTGAGGTGTTATACAAGGATTCAACAGTTTCACATTTGCCAAGTTTAATGGAAAGTTATGTTAAAATTGTTGATATTAACAATGATACAAAACCAGAAATTTTATTGATGGGAACAAACAGGATTAATTCTAATAATTTTGAACCTAAATTTTTTATATTTACCTGTGAGAATGATAATAAATTTACAAATTGGGATAGTACTGGTATTGACGGTTTTCGATATGGTTCTTTTGATATTGGTGATTTAAATAATGACGGTTTACCTGATATTGTAATAATAGGGCTTTCATGGGGATTATCCAATCAATTAATACCTAAAACTTCGATATATATTCAAAAAGCAAACAATAAATTTGAAGAATTAAAAACAGCTAATTTAAAAGGGCTCGAAATAAACAGTAATGTAAAACTTTTTGATATTAATGGTGATAATAGTTTGGATATTGTAATTCAAGGCGGGGAATCTGTTAGCAATGCAAAATTAATTGGATATTTAAACGCGTTCCCGAATTTTACAGAATGCTTTAGCTTGAGTGGTTCCTTTGTTGGTGATATTGATATAGTTGATATTGATCACGACAATAACATTGAAATTATCTCCACCGGATGGTCTCCTCTCTTAAATAGATCTCCTTCAATTATTTACACCTATGATGGAATTTCTTTAAATAAATTAGATAAATTAGTATTGGATAGTCTGTATTGGTCTTCTGTTAAATTTTTTGATTTTGATAATGATAGCCATAATGATATTTTAATAACAGGTATTAATTCTAACGATATACCAATCACTTCATTATATAGAAATTCAATTTTCCCTGATACTTTTCAAGCAGGAGAACCTATTCTACCTTCAAATATAGAGGTAGTTTCTATTAAAGACACTGCGATTTTATCATGGAATAGCAATCAGAATACATTTTATAATGTGCAAATTTATAATTCTTTGGACAATTGTCTTTTTGAAAATTCTTATTTTTTGCCAAATAACAAAATCATTGTAAGAAATCTTGATGATGGAAATTATACAGCAAAAATTTATTCTTATGACAAGGGGCTTAAAAAATCTCAAAATTATAAAGAGAAAAAATTCAATATTGACACGACCCCTCCGGAAATTACAGACTGTATTATAAAATCAATTATTGGAATAGGAGAAGTTGTATGTAATTTACAAATATATGATCCTTCAGGTCTGGATACCACTTTTATACCGAATATATTTTTGGTGGGTAATGATACTATTGAATTTTCTATAGAAAATTTCTACTCCAATTTAATTATTGCTAAAGCTTCGATAAACCCTTTGATAACAACAGGTAACTATAAGCTCTATATTAATAAAGTCAAAGATAAAAAAGGTAATCAGCTCGTTGAACCTGTGGAAGTAAAAAGCGTTTATGTTGATACAGAACAACCAGCACTTATTAGCTCATATCCAGGGGATGGAGAGCAATTTGTATCTACTTATAGTACCTTAAAATTTTATTTTTCACGAGTTATTAATGATGAATCTATTAATATTAATAATATTTATTTAAGTGATGCTCAAAAAAATAAAATCGCTGGTCAGTTCTATGTGAGCTATTTAGTTGATACAACGCTATGCCTTTTTCAGCCTCACGATAGATTAGAAAATGATAAACTTTATACAATTTATCTTGGAACAAATATTAAAGATACATTAGGTAATCCATTGGATAAAGAATACATAATCACTTTTAAAACAGCTGGTTTGGTAAAACCAGATTTGGGCGCAACAATAATTTCAGCAGACAGTGTTGCTTCTTTGTATATACCTCCTTTCTCTATAGATAAAGAAGAAGAAATAAGCTTTACCAACATAGAAAATTTACTGGGAAATGAAGACTATATTATTCGTTTATTGCCAGAAGTAAAATTTTTATCTCCTGTAAATCTATTTTTGAATTTAGGCAAAATAAATAATTTTGATATTTCAAAGGAAAGAACTCTTGCTATTTTTGATTCTCTAACATCGAGCTATATTCCATTGCAAACTACAAAAGATGAAGAATATATAAACGTTCCTATCAATAAAACAGGAATATACGCTCTATTAAATAAAAAAATCGATGAAAAGATAACATCAGTCGTTGATAAAGTTGTGAATATTTCTCCTCGTGTATTTTTCCCTGATAAAGAAATTTTAAATATATCTTTTTTTGCTAATGAAAATAGTAAAGTTACTATAAAAATTTTCGACATATCAGGAAGGCTAAATGCTATTATTTTAGATGAAAAAGAATATAGTAAAGGCAACTATACTGTTTCATGGAACGGTAAATCAAATGATGGAGATAAACTAAAAGGAGGACTCTATATTCTATTTGTTAAAATAGAGAATAAAGTCTATAAAAAGACGTTTGTAATTAAATATTAGAAAAAGGAGATGTTTTAATGAATAGAATAATTTTAATATTTTTAATTTTATTGATTAATTTATATGGGGATTTTATAGATTATTCAGACAGTGTAGTTTTTTGTAATAATACATACTACACTACAGGCACTGCATGGGAATATGTTATGACAAATAATTTTCTACTGAAAAAAGATACTATACCAGATTTATTAATGACTAATTTAGAAATTGGAAATCCGAAGAGGGAATTTTATAATAATACAGAAGATGGTTCTGTAAATTTAGGACCTGAACTTAAAGCAAATAAAGGATTATTTTCTATAGAATATGGTGGTGGAAAAAATCCTATTATCGCTAATATTAATCATGACAAGAATTATGATTTTATGTATATAATAAGAGGTTTGATTCAAATTTATTATGATTTAGATATTCCTAATAAAATTATCAATTCTAATAATCATATACCTAAGAAATATTCATCTAATTTATCAACCTACGCAATATCTGATTTTGATAATGATAATTACCCAGATTTTGTTCTTGGGTATAAATTACAAAAACCGGAAGTATATTTATCAAGTGTGAAAGGTTTTGTGAATTTAGATATTCCCAAAGATTTTGATATTTCAGGGGAAATTGCAAAAATTTTAGTCTTTGATTACAATAATGACTCTTTTAAAGATATTTATTTCATATGTTCTAATGGACAAAATTTATTTTTTAAAAATAATGGTAACGGTAGTTTCTCAAAAGATTTAGCATGTGATCTGGGGATTGATGATCCAGGAGATGGTCATTGTGGGGCTATTGCAGATATTAATAATGATGGTTTTACTGATATAATTGTTGGCAACTATGGTATAAGCAGACTTTTTATAAATAATAATGGCGAAGGTTTTATAGATAAAACTTTTGAATATAATTTTATTGTAACTTCTTATGTAAATGATATAGCTATTGGAGATTATGATAATGACGGTTTTGATGATATATATTTCGCCTGTGGTAAAAATCAAAAAAGTGATGAAAACAATAGAAATATATTTATAAAAAATTCAGGGGGAAGTTCATTTCAGAGATTGGATAATATTACAACGCAGGATATAGATTATTCAACAAATGCAGATTTTATTGATTATGATAAAGATGGCAATTTAGATCTTTTTATTGCAAATTATGGGAAAAATAAATTATTCCTCAACAAATCGGGAAATAAAAATTTTATAAGAATATTCTTCCAACCTTTAAATAAAAATATTTTATCTTTTACATCTATTGTAAAAGTTAGAAATCAATCTGGAACTTTTTTTAAGAGGATAGAATTATCACTTAATTCTCAGCCTGTCACATCTTTTTTAGTTGGGGGGATTACCTCAGATACAGAGGATTATACTATAGAAATCGAAAACCCTCTTTTAGAATCACCTATAGAAAAAACAGCTAAAAAAGGAGAGACAATAGTCATTTATAATATTTATTAACAAAGGAGACAAAATTATGGAATACAAATTTAAGCATAAGCCGACATATACGCTCATTGAATTTAATCTTTCACCGGGAGAAAAAATAGTAACTGAATCTGATGCAATGGTTATGATGGATCCGGTATTTGAAGTAGATTCTAAAATACCGGGCGGGTTTTTCAAAGGCTTAGCAAGAAAATTTTTAGCTAAAGAAAATATGTTTTTAAATGAGTATATAACTAAAAGCAAAGGAAGATTATTTGTTACATCGGCTTTGCCGGGAGATATTTCCAGTTTGGATATTAATAATAAAACTATTTATTTAATGCCTGGGGCTTATGTTGCGTCTACTGGTGATATACAGGTTGGTACCCAATTTGCCGGTTTTAAAAGTCTTTTTTCAAGAATGGGATTATTTATAATAAAAATATCAGGAAGTGGTAAAGTATTCTTTTCTAATTTCGGAGGAATAATAGAATTAAATGTTTCAGGCAATTATATTATTGATACAGGACATGTTATTGGATTTGAAGATACTTTAAATTATTCAATAGAAAAAGTTGGTTCTTTAAAATCAACATTTTTTTCTGGAGAAGGCCTGGTTTGCAATTTTACAGGAAATGGTAAAGTTTGGATAAGTACTCGTGCTAAAAATAATTTTATTGACTGGCTAATAGGGCATTTACCTGCTTAAGGGAGGGAATTATGGATATAAATATAAAATACAAGCCTTCTTATGCGATGGCATTAGTAAATTTAAATCAAGATGAATCTATTATGGTAGAATCAGGTGCTATGGTCTCCAAATCCACAAATATCGATATACAAACTCATAGAATGAATAAACAAGATGGATTTTTGAAATCTTTCGCTAAATCTTTGGTTTCTGGAGAATCATTTTTTATGAATACATTTACAGCAAAAAATGGGAATGGTACAATTGAAATAGCTCCTACAATACCCGGCGATATTGAAAAAATTGAACTTAATTCTACCATTTACGTACAGGCAAGTTCTTATCTGGCAGGTCATCCTGATTTGAAAATAGAAACAAAATTTCAGGGCATGAAAGGTTTTTTTAGTGGTGAATCTCTATTTTTTATGAAAATATACGGTAATGGGCCACTTCTTCTATCAAGTTATGGCGGAATTGAAGCAATAGATATAGATGGTGAATTTATTGTTGATACAGGACATATTGTAGCATTTGAAGAAGGAATCAATTATAAAGTTCATAAATTCGGCGGCTGGAAAACTTTTTTATTTAGTGGAGAAGGACTTGTATGCACATTTTCAGGCAAAGGAAGAATCTGGGTGCAATCGAAAAACCTTTCTTCATTAACGAATTGGTTTTCAAAAGTATTACCACCAAAACAACAATAAGGAGCAAATAATGGAATATAAATTTCATGGTAAACCGGATTATACAATGGTTGAAATTTTATTAAATCAAGATGAAACAATTCTGGCAGAATCAGGCGCTATGGCCGCTATGTCTCCCAATATCGAAATAGAAACAAAAGCCAGAGGCGGATTCAAAAAAACATTGAAAAGAAAATTTTTCTCGCGAGAATCATTTTTTATAAATACATTCAAAGCAAAAAATACTAAAGGGAATATTTTTTTAGTGCCTAAACCTGTTGGAGATATGGATATTTTAGAATTACATAACGATGAATTTGTATTATCCGCAGGGGCATTCGTATGTAGTGAATCTTCTATTGATATTGATAGTAAATGGGGCGGTTTTAGAAATTTTTTTGGCGGGGAATGGTTATTTTTTCTAAAAGTAAGCGGTACAGGAAAAATATTCTTCTCATCATTTGGTGCAATTCATTCTATAGAGGTGGATGGGGAATATATTGTAGATACCGGCAATATTGTTGGTTTTTCTTCTGGACTTTCTTTTAATATTGAAAAAGTAGGGGGATTAAAATCATTATTTTTATCTGGAGAAGGTTTGGTTTGTCGATTTACTGGTAAAGGTAAACTTTTAATACAAACAAGGAACGAAAATTCATTTGCAACATGGGCAGATCAATTTAGACGAAAAGAAAGCAATAATAATGATGATTAAATAAATAATATATTAGATGTTAATTTAAAAATTTTGATAACCTATTCTGTGGGAAGTTGTTTTAAATCTTCCCACATTTTAAAAAGCCTTCTTATATGAGGTATTGTAATTGAGCCACCTACAATTAATCCTATAGCTACTGCTTCTTCAAGCTCTTCATCTGTTATTCCATGCTTAAAACATGTTGTTAAATGATAATTTATACAATCATCACATCTTAATACAAGAGAACTTATAAGGCCAATCAGTTCTTTAGTTTTTGACGATAGAGCTCCATCATTATATACATTAGAATCAAGATTAAAAAAACGTTTTATTACAAGGTTTTTCAGGAGTGCTTCGTATTTTGTGTAAATGGAATTTTTACCTAAATATATACTACAAAATTTCATCTCAAATATCCAGTAATTCTTTCAGGAAAAATTATTGCCAATTGCGATATTATCTCTGCCCAGTTCGATATGGTCTTATCCCATTTCACCGATATGTCCTTGTATATCAAAT
>CAYLKS010000052.1:0-20276 GCA_964384205.1 uncultured bacterium
ACCACCTGTTAAAATAGCAATATCTTCTAACATTGCTTTTCTTCTATCACCAAAACCAGGTGCTTTAACAGCGCAAACCTTAATTGTACCTCTTAATTTGTTAACAACCAATGTAGCCAACGCTTCACCTTCAACATCTTCAGCAATAATTAATAAAGGTTTGCCTGATTGAGCAACTTTTTCTAAAACAGGCAATAAATCTTTCATTGTAGAAATTTTTTTATCATGTATCAAAATATATGCATCTTCTAAAACAGCTTCCATTGTTTCAGAATTAGTTACAAAATAAGGAGATAAATAACCTCTATCAAATTGCATACCTTCAACAACATCTAATGTTGTTTCCATTGTCTTGGATTCTTCAACTGTAATTACACCATCTTTTCCAACTTTTTCCATAGCTTCAGCAATCAATTTTCCAATAGACATATCATTGTTAGCAGAAATAGCACCAACCTGTGCAATTTCATTCTGGTCAGCAACTTCTCTTGAAACCTTTCTTAATTCTTCAACAACCTTTTCTACACCTTTATCAATTCCTCTTTTTAATGCCATTGGATTAGCACCAGCAGTAACATTCTTTAAACCTTCTCTAAAAATAGCTTGTGCTAATACAGTAGCTGTAGTTGTTCCATCTCCCGCTATATCACTGGTCTTAGATGCTACTTCTTTTACCATTTGTGCGCCCATATTTTCATAAGCATCTTCTAATTCTATTTCTTTTGCTACTGTTACTCCATCTTTAGTAACTGTTGGAGAACCAAACTTCTTATCAATAACTACATTTCTACCTTTTGGACCTAATGTTACTTTTACTGCTTCTGCTAAAATATCAACACCTTTTTTTAATCTCTCTCTACCAGATACTCCAAATTCTAATTGTTTTGCCATAATTATTCTCTCCTTTTTTTAGTTTTAATTATTCAATTATTGCCAAAATATCTGATTCTCTTAAAATTAAGTACTCTTCATTATCAATTTTTACTTCTGTTCCCGCATATTTACTATATAAAACCTTATCTCCTTTTTTCACTTCCATATTAATTAATTCACCCTTCTCAGTTCTTTTTCCAGTTCCAACCTCAATAACCTCACCTTTCATTGGTTTTTCTTTTGCAGTATCAGGTATAATTAAGCTACCAACTTTTTTTTCTTCTTCAGCAATGGGTTTAACTAACACCCTATCACCTAAAGGCCTTACTCTCATCTTTTTTCCTCCTTTTTTTGTGACATATTATTATGCATATATTATGCCAAACTACATAACTCTATACAATTCATACAATTACATATAATAACTTTAAAATATGAATATTATATTGTTATTTTGAAACCTATTTTGCCATTTTATTTATAAAGAAAAAAATATTATTAATGCCAAAACAACACAGATATTGCCATTTTAGCTATCAATGCTATCTTTAAATGTCCTGAATGTATTCAAAATAACATCTAATTTTTTCAAATAAATATTCTTATCAATACCAGGAGCAAAAATAGCTCCATCTATCATATAATATCGCCTTGTATTTCTATCAAAAAATTGATAATTAATAAAAGGACCTCCAACAAGCAAACTATCATTAGCCCAAAGTCCAAACAACTTAATTGCTTGCTGACCATTAAATTTTGTTGACATAGCTTTTGTATGTTTTTTATCTATATAATCCTTATTATAAAAAATAACTCCTAAAGAATCTCTTAGTTCCACTGCCTTTTTTGCATTTATTACAATATTTTCACCTTTTTTAACATCTCTCCAGTATATAAAAATCCATCTTGGTGGTGCTGCTGCATTTATCCATACAAAATTGCTATCAGGAAACTCTTTAGTTAAATAAAAATTTTGAGGTATTCTTATTGAAAATTTATATTTCTTTTGCAGTTTCTTTTCTAATCCTTTTTTTTCTTTTTTGATAAAAATAGCATTCTCCATATTTTTCCTAACATTCTGATCAAATACCTGATAAATTTTATCTCCATATAAAAATAAATTTTGCTTCAATAGTGAATCATTTTTTGCAACAATAAACATAACAGTTTGATTTTTTGCCCATATATCATTTTTTACAAACATAAATGCCTGATTAATCCTAACAAGCTTTAGCACATCCTTAGATAATGATTTCACAACAAATTGAGAAGCAGGTGAAGCATCATTTAATAACCCTATCAGTATTATATTCCTCCACCTTTTATAAACTTCTATATTCTTAAATTCTCCCTCTACAATATTATATTCCTTTTCCCTTTGAGGAGTCATAACCTCTTTTTCAAAGATTTTCTTCAATTCTGGAAGATATCTATTATAAATTTCCTTACTTGTTACTGTCATTATGACATCAAATTTCCCTATAGGATCTTTTAATGTTTGCTTCGAACTGCAATAAATAAAAAATGCAAATATTATAGTAAAAAATATCTTTTTCATAAAAAACTCCTATATTGAAAAAGTTAAATTTTTACAATTTTTTCTTCCCTTAAATTGTATATTTCGTCAACTATACTATCAAAGTCTATCTTTTCCTCAAAATCTTCTATAATATTAACATTCGCCTTAGTAACAGGATGCTTTGGCACAAATAAAGTACAACAATCTTCTAAAGGTTCAATAGAGATGTCATATATACCTATTTTCTTTGATAACTTTATAATATCATTTTTTTCATAAGCAATAAGAGGCCTAAAAATAATTGTTTTATTAATAATAGAATTCACAGCTAATATATTTTTAATTGTCTGACTTGCCACCTGCCCCAGATTATCTCCTGTTATCAAAGCATCTAAATTATATTCTACTGCTATTTTTTCTGCCACCTTCATCATTAATCTTCGCTGATGCAAAACATTATAATCTCTATTTCCATATTTATTAATCAATCTTAAATATTTCGCAATATCCACAAAGTATAATTTAATTTTATTATTCTGAAAATATGCAAGCTGTTTTGCAATCTTTTCTATCTTAATTTTTAACTGTTCAGAAGTATATGGAGGAGAATGGAAATGAATTACTTCTAAAATTACTCCTCTTTTTTGCATCAAAAAACCTGCAACTGGAGAATCTATACCACCCGATAATAATAAAAGAGCCTTACCACCTGTACCGACAGGCAATCCCCCCAATCCATCAAACTCATCAATATAATATATCAAAAATTTTTTTTCAATCTCACAATAAACCCATAAATCAGGATTTTTTAAATCAACTTGTAAATCTCCAAAATATTCATAAATCAAAGACCCTATATCTTTAGAAAAATCCATAGAAGTCTGAGGATACCTTTTATTAATTCTTTTAGTAGTAACACCAAATGTTTTAATTTTACGACTTGCTCTTTTATTTTCTATATCTTTCAATAAATTTCTTTCAAAAGACTCTCTATCTTCAAGATCAAAAATCTTACATTTTCTAATTTTATGAATTCCAAATATATTTTGTAACAAACTAATTGCAAGATCTTCATTTTCATAATCCAACAAATATTTTTTATGCAAATTTATAATATTTTTTAAATCAGCTTCTTTAGTTTTTGATCTTATATTATCTAATAATCTCTTCTCAAAATAATATCTATTGTCTTTTTTTAATCCAATTTCACTATAAGATAATAATATCAAATATACTCCTTTGTTACAATAATCTAATACAATGTACAAAAAAATTATATATAAAACAATATATTTTATATAAAAAACAATAAAAATTTATAAAAAAATAGTTAGAATCTAAAAAGTAAACTTCCCCAGGTCAATCCTGCGCCAAAAGCAGTAAATAAAACCGTATCTCCTTTTTTAACCTTGCCTTCTCTAACAGCCTCATCAAAAGCAATACCAATAGAAGCTGCTGAAGTATTACCATATTTATGAATATTTGTTATCACTTTATTCATATCCAATTTTAATTGTTTTGCAACAGATTGAATAATTCTAATATTAGCCTGATGAGGCACAAGCCAATCAATATCATCATTTGTCATATTATGCTTTTTCAAAACTTCTTTTGATGCAGAAGCCATAGCTCGAACACCCAACTTAAAAATAGCAGAACCATTCATATATATTTTATTTTTACCTTCTTTTATATCTTCACATGTTATTTCTTTAGAGGTACCACTTGCAGGAATATACAAATTTAAATCCCTATCTCTATCAGCATTAAGATATAAATCAATAATACCAGGTTCATCAGAAGCAGTTAAAACCATAGCAGACGCACCATCTCCAAATAATACACAAGTATTCCTATCTTTCCAATTAGTAACTTTTGTTAAACTTTCTACACCAACAACTAATATATTTTTATATATACCAGATTTAATAAATGCATTTGCAGTTGCTAAAGCATATATCAAACCTGTACACCCAGCACTTACATCATAAGCAGCTGCTTTTTTATTTCCAATCTTATCTTTTAAAATACAGGAAGCTGTTGGAAAAAGATAATCTGCTGTTATTGTTGCCACAATAATCATATCTATATCTTCCGGGGAAACTTTTGCCGATTCAAGTGCTCTAATTGATGCTTCTTTTGCAAGATCAGATGTCATCATGTCAGCAGAAGCTATTCTTCTTTCTTTAATACCCGTTCTTTCTGTAATCCATTGATCTGAAGTATCCACTATCTTCTCAAGATCAAAATTAGTTAATACTTTTTCTGGTACATACATTCCAGTACCAATAATTTTTGCATAAGTCATAACTTATTCCTCCTTGAAAATACCGATTTTTCTAAATTTATTATATCTTAATTCTATAAGATTCTCAAAATCATATTTCCTCAATTCTTCAATAGAATTATTAATATATTTCTTCATTTGTTCAATTGAATATTTTGGTTCATTTTGAAAACCACCTTCAGGTTCATATACAATACCATCAATAATACCAAAATTCAATAAATCATCTGCCATGGATTTTAAAGCATCTAATGCTTTATTTGCTAAGCTTGCATCTTTCCATAAAATAGATGCACACCCTTCAGGAGAAATAACAGAATACATTGCATTTTCAAACATAAATATTTTATCAGATACACTAAGAGCCAAAGCACCTCCAGAACCGCCTTCGCCAAAAACAAATGTCAAAATTATACTTTTTATACCAGCCATTTCAAACAAATTTCTTGCAATTGCTTCTGCCTGCCCTCTCTCCTCTGCACCAATTCCAGGATAAGCACCTGGTGTATCAATCAATGTTATAATAGGCCTTTTAAATTTTTCTGCCTGCTTCATCAATCTCAATGCTTTTCTATACCCCTCCGGATGAGCCATTCCAAAATTTCTTGCCATATTCTCTTTTAAATTACTACCCTTTTGTAATCCAATTATAGTAAAATAATTGCCATCTATCTCTGCAATACCTCCTACTATCGCAGGATCATCTCTATATAATCTATCTCCTTTAAGCTCTATAAAATCATCACATAATAAATTAATAATCTCAAGGGCTGTCGGCCGCCTTATATCTCGAGCAATTTTTAATTTCTCTATCCTGGATAGTTTAGATTTCTGATAAAATTCCAAATTATACGCTTTTTCTTTCAATCTATCTATTTTATCTTTTATCTCTTTAACTTTTTTAGGGGAAGCTTTTTTTAAAGCAATAAGTTTTCGTTCTAAATCATTCAATTCTTTGCGTAAATCTCTCAAATTTTCACTCATAATAAAATTCCTTAATAATGATGAAACTTTAAAATTTTCTTCAAAATATTTTTAAGTTCTTTTCTATCAACAACCATATCAAGCATGCCATGTTCTAATAAAAATTCGGACTTCTGAAAACCGTCTGGCAATTCTTTACCAATAGTCTGTTTAATTACTCGAGGACCAGCAAATCCAATTAATGCACCTTTTTCACCAATATTTATATCACCTAACATTGCAAAAGAAGCAGAAACCCCTCCAGTAGTGGGATTTGTTAAGACACTTATATATAATAACCCTTCATCATGAAATTTTTTTAAAGCAGCAGAAACCTTTGCCATTTGCATTAAAGAGAAGATCCCCTCCTGCATTCTAGCCCCACCTGACACAGAGATAATAATAAGTGGCAACTTCTTTTCTATCGCATATTCTATCAACCTTGTTATCTTCTCACCAACTACACTTCCCATAGAACCAAGCATAAAATTAGGTTCTAATGCTGCCAATGCTACTATTTTATTATTGAGTTTTATCTCACCTGTTAATACTGCTTCATTTTGTTTACTTTGCTCCTTTGCCCTAAGTAATTTATCATTATAATCTGGAAAATCTAAACAATTAACAGCTTCTATATTACTAAACAACAACTTAATATATTTATCTTCTGTAAGGTGTTCAAACCACTCTATAGCTGGCATCGGTAAATAATAACCACAATCAGGACATATTCTATAATTTTTTTTCAAAATTTTATGAAAATGGGATGTCCCGCATTTTTTACAACTTATAAATAAATGAGGAAATATTGAAGCCAACGACATAACTATATCCTTTATTTAAATTTAGTTTCAATAAAATTAGTAGAATATTTGCCTGATATAAAATCTTTATCATCAAATATTTTTCTAAAAATCGGAATAGTAGTTTTTATTCCATCTATAAAAAATTCCTCCAGAGACCTTCTGGCTCTATTTATAGCTAACTGCCTATTATTTGCCTTAATGATTAATTTTGCAACCATTGAATCATAAAAAGGACTTATCATAGAACCTGGATAAACTCCTGAATCAATACGAATCCCCGGACCTCCCGGAAATATTAAATTTTCTATTTTACCAGGATTAGGGATAAAATTTTTATCTGGATCCTCCGCATTTATTCTACATTCTATACAATGCCCATTAATTTTTATATCCTCTTGTGATATTTGCAAATTTTCTCCTGCTGCAATTTTAACCTGTTCAGCAATCAAATCAACTCCCGTGATCTCTTCTGTAATAGGATGTTCCACTTGAATCCTTGTATTCATTTCTATAAAATAAAAATCTCTATTTTCATCTAAAATAAATTCTATAGTGCCAGCACTAAAATATTCTGATTCTTTAACAATTTTTATAGCAGCATCCATCAAATTCTGCCGAATCTCCGGTGTAATCTTAGGAGATGGAGTCTCTTCAAGCAGCTTCTGATGCCTTCTCTGAATAGAACAATCTCTTTCCGGAAATGCTAATATATTCCCAAACTTATCAGCTAAAACCTGTACTTCTATATGCGATGGATTAACAATAAACTTTTCAAGATACATACTATCATTTCCAAAAGCAGCATTAGCCTCTGCTTTTGCTGAAAGATAAGCATTTTCTAATTCGGATTCATCATTTGCAATTCTCATTCCTCTACCACCGCCACCGAAAGATGCTTTCAGAAGAACAGGATAGCCTATTTCTTTTGCTATTTTTTTCAAATGAGACAAATCTTTTATCTCTCCATCAGAACCAGGAACAACTGGGGCTCCTGCCCGCATAGCAATTTCTCTTGCTTTCGATTTATCTCCCATTAAAACAATACTCTCAGCTGAAGGCCCAATAAATTCTACCCCTATAGCCCTGCAAGCTTCTGCAAAATCTGAATTCTCAGATAAAAAACCATAACCAGGATGTATAGCATCCGCCTTTGACGCTACAGCTACTTCTAATATTTTCTGATATTTTAAATAACTTTCATTAGCTTTAGTCCCACCAATATTATAAGCTTCATCTGCTATTTTAACAGCAAGTGAATCTTTATCAATATCTGAATAAATAACAACTGATTTTATCCCCAATTCCCTCAAACTACGGACTATCCTTACAGCAATCTCTCCTCTGTTTGCTATTAATACTTTTTTGAACATCCACTCTCCTTTGACAAAATTTCAATTGAAAAAAATATAACAAAAAGAAATAAAAAGTCAAGTTCAAATTTTTTCATTATCTTATATGTAATTATCTACTAAAAATTACCATACTGCTACGTCAATTTTTGTTTGTCTTTTTTATCACAATTTTAATTCTTTTATATTCGACAATTTTGCACATAATACTAACGACAATTTTGTCGAATACAAAAAACACCTACTTATAATAACACATTGTAATACAATAAATTAAAAAAATATAAAATAATTGGTATGCAATATGCTTTATTATAAAATAACGAAACTTTAAAAAAGGAGGAAAAAATGAAAAAAGGTTTCTTAATTACTTTTCTACTAACAACATTTATAGCATTAAGCACCAACACAGCTCAAAATCCACATAACAAAGGCTACAAAAGAGGAAAAAACAAAAGATACCATCAACAATATGATTTAAGCAAATTAACTCAAATTACTATAACTGGTAAAGTCATAGCTGATTACAACGGGAGAAGGCCTATTTACTTATTAGATACAAATTCCGACGGTAAAGGAGATTATATTCTTAACTACTGGTATGCTAATGGTAATAAACAAGCAAATATCAACTCGCTACCTAAAGATGGGGAAGAAATATTTGTAAAAGGCTATATTACCAAAAGAAAATACAAAAAATACTATAACAATATCGATTCTGTAATCATAATCAATAATAATTTAACAGAATAACCGAGGAGGTTAAAAATGAAAAAGCTAAATTTTTTTGCAGTATTTTTCTTGAGTTTACTTTTAGTAAATTTATCATTCGCTCAAAACAGACATGGCAACAATCAAAACAAAGGAAAAGGTAATCACAACAACAGGAATAAGAGATATGCAAATCTTGAATATGTTTCTAAAACAGGTACCGTGATAATAGATTCTTCTAAATTTAATAAACTAATATACCTATTAGATGAAAATAATGATGGAAATGCTGATATTTTATTAAATTTTGGACCATTCTGGGCATTAGAAAATTTCACATTGCCTGAGGCAGGAGAACAGATTGAAGTTGAAGGATATTTAGGCACAAGAAAACAAAATTTATATTTTGAAAATATTAACAATATATTACATGTAGTAAAATTAAATGGCCAAAAAGTTCCTTATGATGCTAAAAAAAGAAAACGTCATTTAAAAAATAAATTTTCGGTAGATAGCTTAAAAACCTTTGAAGGTGTTGTAGTTATAGATACAAATACTTTCAAAAACAAAGAAATTTATTTACTTGATATTAATAATGATAATATTGGAGATTATATCTTAGGACTCGGATTAAAAAGATTACCAGAAGATAAAACATTACCAGAAGAAGGAAGCTCTATAAAAGTAGAAGGCATTCTTTTAAATAAACTATTATTTAAAAAACCACTTATAATAGTTTATAAAATAAATGACGAAATCTGGAGAGATATTTTTGCTTTCAATAATTATAACAATGGAAATAACAATAATTACAGAAATAAAAAGATGAATCAACATAACATCGCAAGCAGACCTTATCCAAATCCTTTTAATCCTACTGTACAAATTTCATATTCTTTAACAGAACCAGGATATACAACAGTTGAAATTTATGACATTGTTGGTAGAAAAATAAAAACATTAGTTAATGAATACCAGTCAGCTGGTGAACATAAAGTTCAGTGGAATGGAACAAATTCATATGGCGCAAAAGTATCTGCCGGCACATATTTTTATTTAATTAGAAATAATAATTCTAAAGAAAGTAAAAAAATTATTTACTTAAAATAAAAATGTTTTATATTAAAAGTAGAAAAGAAAACAATACCCACCAAAAAAATATGGTGGGTATTTTACATTTATTCTATATTATGAAAAAAAATATTTTATTTGTGATTTTGATTACATTTGTTTCAACTATAAGTTTTGGACAATTCATTGACAAAAATGGAGATGGAATCAATGATATTTTTCAGGATAAAAATGGAGATGGTGTCAATGATGTTACAGGTGTAAAATATCCCCATAGATTCCCATTTATTGACAAAAATAAAGATGGAATCAATGATGTTTTTATTGATGAAGATGGAGATGGTGTTAATGACATCCCCAAATCAAAATATAAAGTTATAGATTATAACAATGACCATATTAACGATATAACAAAAATAAAATATTTTAAAAGATTTCCCCGAGGATTCCGATTTGGGTTTATAATTGAAGAAAAAAATTATAAAATACAAAATTATATTGATAAAAATCATGATGGTATATATGATAAAATCAATAATATACTTTATAGAGATCTGGATAATGATGGTCTAAATGATTATTTTTTCAACAAAAATTTTGATGGATTTGATAGAAAGCGCAAATTTTTACTCAAGCACAAAATATTTAATCAAAAAATCAAAAAATTTGGGAAAAGAAAAAGATAATAGATGAAAAAAATAACCATACTTATTTTATTTTCTATTTATGTTAAAATTTATTCAGTTACAGAACTAACCTTCCATCAAGATTTAATCTATACAAACAATCTATTCTATAACTCAAGTAATATAAACGATATGATATGGTTAAACTCTTTTAATTTAGATTATGAAAAAAATAACTTATTAATATCTGTAAATCCCAACTTATTTCTTTTATATAATTCCCCCAATTATAAAAACTATAAAATCTTATCATATTTAAATTATATACTTAATGATAATCAAAAAATATACTCTGATATAAGCGCTGCATACACTATAAATAATTTCATGGAAAATGCAACTTATAATGTCAATGAATATTATTTAAGTTTATCAAATATATTTTATCTGAAAAACAATAATAAAATAGAATTAAATTTTGACTATATAAAAGAAATCTTCAAAAATTTAGATTTTTTGAACAATACCGAATTAAATTTCTCTTCATCTTTTTATACAAAGTATAAAAATAATAATTTCATTTTTGAACTCATATTAGGAAAGAAAATTTTTCCCAAGTATAAAATTGCCACACCAGGACATAAAAATAACAAATATATCAATTCAGATATCTCTATAAACAAATTAAAATTAGATTTTGAATATGTAAAAAGCATTAATTTTACATCCAGTATTTCGATTAAATACTCCAAAAATATAATATCAAATAAATATACTATCTGGCCCTCTCTCTATAATAATTTATATTCTTCACAGGAATGGGACGATGATTTCGCATCAAACTTTGATAAAATTACATTAAAGTACAACTTTATTAAATTATTTTACAATTCCTTGAAAATAGAATATTACAATAAACAATACAATCAAATAAAATTGTTCAATAAAAACCAAATACGAGATACATGGCAAAGAAAAGATAAAAAATTTATTATAACTTATAATCTTGCTAAAGAATTAATTATATTCAATAAAGAAAGTTTTATAAATTTAAAAACATTATTTTTCAAAAATACTTCAAATATAGATTTATTCAATTATAATAACTTCGAAATCAAATTGTCCTTCTCAATTAAGCTATTATGAAAAAAATTTTAACAATTGCAGCTGTTATCATTATAATAAGTTTTTTTATATTTAAAACTTATAAATATATTGAAAATAAGATAATAACATCATTTATTAACTTAAGCTTAAATGAGTCAAAAAATATGCAACTTGTTTTAAACAAAATAATATTTTCAAAATTATTTATAGAAGATCTGTTAATTAAGTCATTAGAAATAACAGACACTCCATTTATTTTTAAAGACAAAAAATTAATAAACAAAATACCAAATCATATAGAGATACAACAAATATATAATAATTTAATTGACAAATCGAATGAAAATATCTTGTCTGATATTTTAAAAATAGATTCTATTTTTTATGTATATAAACTAATCAAAAATAATCCGGACACATTGTATTTACAAAAAATAGAAGATCCCCTTTTAGAAGAAATCTTAGATTTTAACGATTTTATCATTCAATATTATAAAAATTCAAATTTTGCTTATATAGCATGGCAAGATGAAAATGGGATTATTGCAGGAGCTCCTGATTTTTTAAAACTTACAAAAATAAAAACTGATACATTCTTGTATAATATAAAAACAGAAAAATACAGATACTCATCATTTAATAATGAAAAAGTAATAGAATTTGTACTCCCCTTTATTCTCAAAGACTCGCAGATAGGAATTCTTCGCATTGGCTTCTATACCAATTATCTTGATAATCTTCTAAAAAAAACAAAAGTTCAATTCTTTAGCTTTTTTATAATATTAATAAGTTTTTTTATAATTATCATCGTAATAATAAATTATATAACCACCAAAAAAGAATTTTATAACCTATCAAACCATACTGGCATAATACTACAAAATATAGATGATGGCATTCTTGTACTAAACGAGGACTTTTCAGTATATTTTATAAATAAATCATTAAAAACAATACTTGAAACAGAAAATAATATAAATCAAATTCTAAATTTAGAACAAATATTAAAACAAAAAAAAGGTGAAATTAACTTAGAAATAAATAAGCAAACAAAAAATATTCTCTTTAATGTAAGAGAGCTCATAACTCTTGATAAGAAAAAACAATATATAATTATCATAAAAGATATAACAGAATTGAAAAAATTAGAATATATAAGTAGAAAAAAAGAAAGAATGTCTCTACTGGGTAGAATTTCATCTATGGTAGCCCATGAAATTAGAAATCCTCTCAATAGCATTTATATCATAATACAAAGATTGCACTATGAATTTGAAGTAAAAAAAGCTCAAGAAGAATATGAAAATCTTATAAATATAGTTTATAAAGAAATAAATAGATTAAACAATATAGTTACAAAATTTTTAGAATATGGACGCCTTCCCCAACCTCAAAAGAAACCTTTTTTCATTAAAGAATTAGTAGAAAAATTAAATATAATACTTTCAACATGGCAATCTGAAAAAAAATTTTCATACGAAATTAACATACAAGATAATTTCCAGATCAATGGAGATGAAGAACAACTTTATCAAGCAATATTTAATATTGTTAAAAATGCGTTCCAGAATATTAAACCAAATGGAAAAATTATAGTTGATATATACAAAAAAGACAATTATATTAATATCGAGATGAGAAATGATGGTGAAAAAATTCCAGATCATATAAAAAATAAAATTTTTGACTTATATTTTTCAACAAAAGAAGATGGTAGTGGTTTTGGACTCCCTATAACAAAAAAAATAATTGAAGAGCATGATGGAGAAATTAATGTTTATAGTACAGAAAAAGAAACAAAATTTATCATCAAAATTCCAGCCTGAAATATGAAAAAAAATATTCTATTAGTAGAAGACGAAATCTATCAAGCAGAACCGTTAATAGGATTCCTAACAAAAAATGGTTATAATGTTAAAAACACACAAACTATTTCAAATTCAATAAATGAAATCAAAAACAAAAATTATGATTTAATTATCTCTGACTATAGACTAAAAGATGGAAATAGTGAAGAAATTTTAAATTTTCTAAGAAAAAATAACATCAAAACCCCTCTTATTGTTATTACTGCTTTTGGTAATATACAACTTGCTGTAACAATGATGCAAAAAGGGGCATTCACATTTATAGAAAAGCCAATCAACTTATCCAATCTCCTGGAAAATATAAAAAAAGCTATAGAACATAAAAGATTAATTCAAGAAAACGAAATTTTAAAAGAAAATATAAAAGAAGATAAAATTATCTATAAAAGTCATATTATGGAACAAATTTTAAAATTAGCTAAAAAGAGTGCCCAAACTTCTACAACCGTTCTTATAACAGGAGAAAATGGAACAGGAAAAGAACTTATAGCTAAATTCATACATAATAACTCAAATAGAAAACATCTGCCAATGGTAACTGTAAACTGCTCTGCTCTATCTTCATCTTTGTTAGAAAGTGAACTTTTTGGCCACGTGAAAGGAGCTTTTACCGGAGCTAATACAACAAGAATAGGTAGATTTGAACAAGCCAATGGAAGTACTATTTTCTTAGATGAAATTGGTGAAATATCTCCAGAAATACAAATAAAACTTTTAAGAGTTCTACAGGAAAAGCAAATTGAAAGAGTAGGTTCTAACACCCCAATTAATGTAGACATTAGAATTATAGCAGCTACAAATAAGGATTTACTCCAATTAATAAAAGAAAATAAATTTCGTGAGGATTTATATTATAGATTAAATGTAATCAACATTCATCTGCCACCTTTACGAGAAAGAAAAGAAGATATACCAGAATTGGTTAATTTTTTTATAAATAAATTCAATTCTATTCATAATAAAAAAATCAATACCATAACAGATAAAGCACTGGAAAAATTAATAAACTATAATTTCCCCGGAAATATTAGAGAATTACAAAATATAATAGAAAGAAGTTTTATTATTACTGATAAAAACTATATTGATGAAAATGATATAATCTTAACAAATCAAGTAAATAATGCCATAGAAATAGAAGACAATTTACCTCTTGCGGAAAAACTACAACAGATAGAAAAAACAGAAATAATTAAAACGCTAAGTCGTTTTAATGGAAATCAGACAAAAACAGCAAATTTTTTAGGATTATCCGAGCGAGTTCTACGATATAAATTAAAAAAATATAATATAAATTCTTCAAACTTTAAAAAATAATTTTTCTTCTTGCTAAAATACGATAATCTTTATATATAAAAAACATGGATTATAAAAAGAAAGCTATATATTTTATCTTTATTATTTCAGGTATAAGGCTAATTTTAGCGGGCTTATTTAATTTAGTACCTCAAGAGGCATATTATTGGCTATATATACAAAGGCCGGCACTAAGCTATTTTGACCATCCGCCAATATGTTCCTACACTATAGGATTTTTCACATATCTTTTTGGAAACAAAGAAATTTTTGTTAGATTAGGTATGATTCTATATTCTATTGGGATCAGCTATTTTATTTTTAAATTAACACATTTAATAACAAATAGCTATAAGGCTGGTTTCTTAACTCTTATTTTACTAAATTCTACTATTTTTTTTAATATTGAATCTATAATTGCAAAGCCAGATACCCCCTTACTATTTTTCTGGACATTGGCAATGTATTATCTTTACAAAATTCTTTTCATCAAAAATAAATGGAAATATTGGATACTGTTAGGAATATTTACAGGGCTTGCTTTATATAGTAAATATACAGGAGCATTTATATATTTTTCAGTGTTTATTATCCTCGTTTTATTAAAATCTAAAAGATCCTTATTATTAAAACCACAACCTTACGTAGCTTTTATAATATCAATTATAGTATTTTCTCCTGTAATATATTGGAATGCTACAAATAACTGGGCATCATTTGCCTTTCAATCTGCTAATAGAGCACATGGCATGTCTAAATTCACACTAAACTATTTTGGCCAATTAGTAGCAAGCCAATTATATGAACTCACTCCTCTTGTTTTCATTTTATTTATTTTAGTTACATCTAAACTACTAAATAAATTATATTTTTCTAAAATAAAAAGAGCTGCTTTTATCTTAGGTTTTAGTATTCCAATGATAAGCTTTTTTATATTTGTTAGTTTTACTTCACTGGTAAAAATGAACTGGTTAGAACCGGCATACCTTAGCCTCTTTCTCGGTGTTCCTCTACTCTATTATGATAAATTCAAACGTTCTACTCTTTTCAGAAAAAAAATATATATCGGCCTTTATATTAGTATTTTACTTATAGGTTTTACATTAGCGAATATTGTTTTCCATATAGTTCCAATAAAAAAAGGTGATACATGGAGCGGCTGGAAAACATTATCAAAAGAAGTCTTAACAGCATATGATAGTATGAAAAAGCAAAATGATGTTTTCATATTTGGAAATAAATACAAAATAGCAGCAGAACTTGCCTTTTATACCCAAATGGTAGATAAAATTTACGCACAAAATATATATGAACAGCCTGCCCTGCAATTTGATATATGGGATAATACTCATAAACTATATGGCAAAGACGCTATATTTGTTTATTCTAATTTTGAAAAAATGAAACATCTGGATCTTCTTAATCATTATTTTGATAAAGTAAAATTTTATAAAAAAATAGAAATAAAGTATCACACAAATACTCCTATTCTAAAAAAGATATACCAAAATATCGTTTTTCGAGAATTTTATATTTATAAATGCTACAACTATCATCCCTATAAAAATGGAGATTAAATATGTATAAATTTATTTTCCCCCTGTTAATTTTAATTATATTTCAAACAAAAGCGGATATTATCAATACACCGCATGCCAGATGGGGAGATTATTTACTACTGGGTAAATGCAAAATAGAAGATTTTAAAAAAGAACCTTTTTCAAAATGGTTTAATAAAAATTATAAAAATTATTCTCCAGATACCACATTTATTAATAAATTAAAAAATAATATAAATGACTTAGAAATTATAATTTTTCTTGGTAGCTGGTGTGGAGATAGCAAAAGGGAATTTCCCCGATTCATCAAAATATTGGATATAATAAACTTTAATTATAACAATTTACAAATCTATGCTTTAGACAGAAGAAAAGGCAAAGAGATGACAACTCCTACAGGAATAGAAAAAAACTACAATATAATAAGAGTGCCTACCTTTATTTTTATAAAAAATAATAATGAAATAGGAAGGATAATTGAAACTCCAGTATTATCATTAGAAGAAGATATGTTTCAAATTGTTATAAAAAATGATTATAAACCTAATAACTATGTTGAATCCCAAATTAATTTCTATCTCTTTAATAAAGGTGTAAAATGGTTCAATAAAAATTTAGATTCTATAATGGAAAAAATTCAATATGATATAAACCCGAATCTTTTAAATTCTTATATAGATAAATTAATAAAAACAAATAAGCATGAAGAAGCAAAAGCTGTTTTAAATCTTATAATTAAAATTTATCCTGATGATGATAGGCCATATAGAAAATTAGGAACAATTTATGAAAAAGAACAAAATATATCACAAGCTATTAAAGTATATCAAAAAGCTTTAGAATATTCCATACCAAAAGATTCTCTTTTAGAAAAGAAAATACACAAATTACAAAATACTAAAACCAAATAATTTTTACACAACTTGACAACTCAAAAAAACATTTTATATTAATTATTAATGGTAAAGAATAAATTTCTATTAATAATAATAGTACTAATTTGTAATTTATCTTTTGGAGATATAAAGAGTATCCCCGATTCTATTTTAATTAAAAAATCCGGAAAAATTGTAGATTCATTAAGAAAAAATGAAGTAGATGGTGAAACCATCTTTTTCTATGGAAAAAAATTATTTGAACTAAAAAAAGATGAAGATGCCAAAAAATTATTTGAATATTTACTTAAACAAAAAAAATTTTTATTGGAAAGTAATTTATATTTAGGTCATATTTTCTTAAGACAACCAAAAGTTTTTTTTTACCCTTTATATCAATTAAAAAAATTATTCAAAAAAGATCCTTTTTCAAAAGCAATAACATATTATACGCAAGTAATAAATCTATCGCCTGATTCAGTAATAGGATATTATTATAAAGGTATTGCTTATTTAAAAAAAAAAGATGAAAACGATCTCAAAAAAGGTTTTAAATTAATAAATAAAGGCATTGAGCTTAATAAAAATTACAAAGATATTATTTTTCAAAAAGCAATTTTTCTATATAGACTTAATAAATATGGAAGTTCTATCTCTACTATATTAGACTATCTTCAGTTAAACCCGGATGATAAAGGAAGAGCATATTATTACATAGCTCTGAACTACCATGAAATAAAAAATATAAAAAAATTCACTTCTTATTTCTATAAAGCTATGGATTATCTATATGACGATGATATTGCAAATGAAATACTAAATTATATGTCTCCTTTATTAAATGAAAAAAAATATAAAGAAATACTCAAAAAAGATGCACATTCAAAAGCAATTTTTATAAAAAATTTTTGGATAACAAATGATTCCGACTTTAGCACAATAGAAAATGAAAGATTATTTGAACATATATCAAGATGTAATTATGTATATAAAAATTACGCTACAGATTTTGATAAAAGAGGCTTTGATGATAGAGGAATGATTTATATAAGATTTGGGCCTCCTTCTAATATTTTTAGATCAAATTATTCAAATACAGATGTGTATTCAAATGAAAGCTGGGTATATGAAAAAGGTGATGAAGAAATATGTTTTGATTTTATGCGATCAGAAAATACTTATAAACTTATACCTTCTCTTAAAAGTGCTATAAGGGATTATATGAAAAATTATAAATTATTATATAATCTTTATAGTGAAAGAAGTCATATAGGTCATGTTTATGAAAATTATTCAAATAAATTAATGTCAATAGGCATAGATAGAGGCTCTCAAGATGAATATTTTAGATACAATGAAATAGCACAAAATTATATTTATACTAATGCTGAAAAAATAGCCAAATACTCTAAAGATGTTAGTCAAACAAAAGCATTAGAAAATTATTTTAATATTATCATGCATGAATATCAATTTGGTAGCAATACAGATTCTACTGAAATCTATTTCGATTTAGCAATACCAACTCAAAGTTTATACCTTGCAAGAGCAAGTGATATTTATGCGTTCCTTAATCTTTCTATAACAATACTTGCCGAAAATATTACTACCAATGAAATTATAAGATTCGATAATCAAGAAGCTTTTTATTATAAAACTAAAAAAGATATCAGTTATTTCACTGTTTTCAGGCAAAAAATTAAAATAAAACCTGGCACTTATAATTTTATTATTAATGTCAAGGACCAAAATAGCAAACGTTCTGGCATAATAAGAAAAACAATAAAAATACTAAACTACTACAACAAATTACAACTGAGTGATATTTTTATTGGTATTCCTAAAAATAATGATTCTATACCTACAAATATAGAATATCTAACCCCATACCCATTTACAGTAATTAAAAAATCAAATAAAAATTTTGTATATTTCAAGATATATAACTTAAAAAAATATCAAAATTATTACAATTTTGATATTTCCTATAAAATAACATCAATAAAACCTCAAATAAACATCATAAAAAAATTCTTTAGATCTTTGAAAAGAGCATTTACAGGAAAAACACACCCATCAGTTGAATACACTATACAAAGATATGGCAAAGGCACAGATGCCATTGAATTCTATGAATTGGATTTAAAAAATGTACTCAATGGTGTAAATTTATTAGAAATAACTGTAAAGGATAATATTGCTGATAAAACCGTATCAAAAAAATATGAATTTACATTAATTGATTAAAACTCTTCTTGCGCCTGCAAACCTACTTTTCCAATATTTCTTTGTCAAACTGGAAATAGTAACTCCCTTAGAACTACTCGCATGTAAAAACTTATTGTTATTAACATAAATACCCACATGATTTATTGTTTTAGAATATGGAGTTTTCTTAAAAAATACAAGATCTCCAAATTTAAGCTGATTTTTTCTTATTCTTTCTCCTACTTTAAATAATTCTTTTGAAGTTCGTGGAATATCAAAATTCAATTTTTTTTTATATGCATAATATACCAATCCTGAACAGTCAAAACCTTTATTCGGATCTGCTCCCCCCCAAACATAGGGTTTAAATAATAAATTTTTGACTATATAATATAATTCCCACTGTTTTTTTAAAACTTCATTATTGTTTACTTTACTATGCTTTTTAACATTTTTAGAATTATTATTTTTTTGCTCCATTGTAGTAGTTTTCAATGTTGTATATCTCGGCGAAACTGTAGCAGCACAGCTAAATAATAAAAAGACAAATAAAATTAATAAATTTTTTATTCCCATACATCCATCTCCTTTTAGAAGAAACTATAAGCATTATATATGCCATTTTTATAATTAATTTATTATCAATAAATTAGAAGATATAACTAATAATTATTTCAACTAAATCCAGGAATTTTTTTCATTTTTTAATAATATCTTGCCTATATCTATAAATATCATTATTCTATCGTTTGTATATATTTTACACCAAAATAGGCATGGCAAAAATTTTTAAATTCATATATTCATTTTAGTATTGATTAATTTTGTAATAAAAATTTTGGTATTACCGATAAATGTTATAAACTTTTCACCTTTAACTTTATTTTGATTATATTTTAAGTGAAAGTATTTTTGATTTGCTATTGTTTTTCTAAATTAGAATATAATTAAATATTTTCTCTATTTTGCACCTCATTTATTAGTTATATCTTTTTTGGAAACCTGAAATTTTGATTTGATAGTGTATAATAAATTGTGTCTGATATAGAAATAATGTAAAATAAGAAGAAAAAAAGAAAGGAGAAAGAGAATGTGTAAAGACAAAAAGAGGTTAGCTATTGAAATCGATAAATATGTCAATTAGAGAATTAATTGTAG
>CAYLKS010000053.1:0-20141 GCA_964384205.1 uncultured bacterium
CCGATAGACCCGCTGTTACATAATAATACATATTTTTTCCATTATCAAGGGAAAGATATTAAAATTTTCAAAAAATTAAGAAATCTTGTTTCGCTAATAAACAATAGTATTGATAGAGGTACAAATATTTTTTCAGACAATGAATTAAATAAATTTTTTGAAATTAAATTTTTTCAAAATTAAAATGAAAATAACTTTTCTTGACTATCTAATTCTATTAATTTATATTTAAAACAAATGAAAGGAGAAAAAATGGATATCGAAGAAATCACAATGAATTACGAAGATGAAGAAGGGAAATTGGTAGTAAAAGAATTAGATAAATTTATACTATCAAAAGGAGCATGGTCAACTATAATGTTTCTTTATCAAAATCTTAATAAACGCACTGGAGAATATTCCGAACCAATGGTGAGAATAGCAAGATATAAAAAATCAGGAGATTTTTATAGATTACAAAGCAAATTTAATATATCAAGCAAAGCTCAGGCTTTAAAAATTATCAGCAAGCTACAAGAATGGTATAAAGAATAAAATCTTTAAAAACTGGAGGGATTTTTAAAATGGATCTGGACAAAATCAAAGAATCTAAACAAAAGTGGGAGCAAACAACCCTTGCTAAATTCAAAGAAAAGGCTCCCGAATGGAGAGAAGAATTTGTTACCGGTTCCTCTCAAAAAGTAGAAGAATTATATACTCCTCTCGATGTAAATTATGATAATTATTTAAATGACATAGGATTTCCAGGAGAATATCCTTTTACAAGAGGCGTTTATCCAACAATGTATAGAGGAAGATTATGGACAATGAGGCAATATGCAGGATTTGGTACTGCGGAACAATCCAATGAAAGATATAAATATTTATTAGCAAATGGGCAAACTGGTCTTTCTGTTGCTTTCGATTTGCCAACACAAATCGGATACGATTCAGATGATCCAATGTCCGAAGGTGAAGTTGGAAAAGTCGGCGTAGCAATTGATAGTTTATACGATATGGAAATATTATTCAAAGATATTCCATTAGATAAAGTATCTACCTCGATGACAATCAACGCACCTGCTTCAATATTGCTTGCAATGTATATAGCTGTTGCCGAAAAACAAAATATACCTCGCTCAGTTTTAAGAGGAACAATCCAGAACGATATATTAAAAGAATATGTTGCTCGTGGTACTTATATCTTTCCACCTAAACCATCAATGAGACTAATTGTAAATACATTTGAATTTTGCTCTAAAGAAATGCCTAAATGGAACACAATAAGTATATCAGGTTACCATATAAGAGAAGCAGGTTCAACTGCTGTGCAAGAAATAGCTTTTACATTAGCAGATGGTATAGAATATTGTAAAGCCGCTATAAAAGCTGGATTAGATATTGATAAATTTGCACCAAGATTATCATTTTTCTTTAATGCTCATAATGATTTATTAGAAGAAGTTGCAAAATTTAGAGCTGCCAGAAGATTATGGGCAAAAATCATGAAAGAAAAATTTAATGCTCAAAATCCAAAATCAATGATGTTAAGATTTCACACACAAACTGGCGGTTCAACATTAACAGCACAGCAACCTGACAATAATATAATCAGAGTGGCAATTCAAGCATTAGCCGCAGTATTAGGCGGTACCCAAAGCTTACATACAAATTCCAGAGATGAAGCTTTAGCTTTGCCTACTGAAAAATCAGTACAAATTGCATTAAGAACTCAGCAAATTATTGCTTATGAATCTGGTGTTATAAACACTGTTGATCCTCTTGCAGGTTCATATTATGTAGAATCTCTAACAGATAAAATAGAAAAAGAAGCTGTGGCTTATATTGAAAAAATCGAAGAAATGGGAGGTATGGTAGAAGCTATTGAACAGGGCTATGTACAAAAAGAAATTCAGGATTCTGCATATAGATATCAAAAAGACATCGAGGAAGGCAAAAGAATAATAGTTGGTTTAAACAAATTCCAGGTAGAAGAAGAACCACCTAAAGATTTATTAAAAGTAGATCCCGGTATCAGAGAAACTCAAATTGAAAAAATAAAAAAAGTGAAATCTTTTAGAAATGAAACAAAAGTACAGCAGACTTTGAAAAAAATAGAAGAAGTTGCAAAAACTGATGAAAATTTAATGCCTTATATAATAGATGCTGTAAAAGAATATGCAACCTTAGGAGAAATTACAAATACTTTAAGAAAAGTATTTGGTGAATATGAACCTCAAAATATTTTTTAATAGGAGTGATAAAAAATGGATAAAAATAAAATAAGAATTCTAATAGCAAAAGTTGGATTAGACGGCCATGATAGAGGTGCAAAATATATATCACAAGCACTTAGAGATAAAGGATACGAAGTTATATACACTGGTATAAGGCAAACTCCTGAAAATATTGTCAATACAGCAATTCAAGAGGATGTTCAGTTTTTAGGTTTAAGTTTATTATCAGGTGCGCATAATCAATTATTCCCAAAGGTCGTTGAGCTTTTAAAAGAAAAAGGTGCTGATGATATTATTGTATTTGGCGGCGGTGTTATTCCTCCAGATGATATTCCTTTTCTAAAAAGTAAAGGTATAAAAGAGGTTTTCACTCCCGGAACTACTATAGATCAAATGGAAGAATTTATTGAAAAATGCCTTAAAGAGAAAGAAAATGCAAAAGCTAATTGAAGATCTAAAAAATAAAAAACCACTGGCACTGCCAAAAGCTATATCTCTTGCAGAAAATGAACCTTTTAAAGCGGCAAAATTATTTGAACCAATAATAAAAAATAGAAAAGAAAAAATAAAAATAGGCTTTACCGGTTCACCTGGAGCCGGTAAAAGCACTTTAATAAAATCAATCTCAAATAAAATATTAAAAGAAGGCTATAAAATAGGTATCATAGCTGTTGACCCAAGTAGTCCATTTTCAGGTGGGGCTCTTCTTGGAGATAGATTAAGAATGAATTTTAAAAATTTTGATCCAAACAAAATTTATATAAGAAGTCTATCTTCAAGAGGACATCTCGGCGGCTTGTCTCCAAATACAGTTTTATGTATAAAATTATTAGAATACTATGATTATGACTACATTTTAGTAGAAACTGTTGGAGTTGGACAGGACGAAATTGAAATAATGTTTTATGTTGATATTATTTGTCTTGTTCTTGTTGCGGGACTCGGAGATGAAATTCAGGCTATTAAATCAGGGATAATGGAAATAGCTGACATTTATATTGTCAATAAATGCCATAGAGAAGGCACATCAAAGCTAATAGCAGAATTAAAAAATTTTATAAACTTTGCCCCAAAATTCAAAGAAGAAGGAAATTGGATTCCTGAAATATTCCCTACTGAAGCTATCGAATCAGAAGGCATTGATAAATTATGGGGGAGAATAAAAAATCTATTAAAAGATGATAAGTTTAAACAAAATTTAGAAAAAAGAAAAAAACTTCAAATATATAACCAGGCTTATCATTCAATTATGCAATTTTTTAGAAACAAAACTTTAGAACATTTATCCAGGTATAGAAACCAAATAGATATAAATAACCAGGAAGAAATAATAAATAAAATAATACATACTATTAAAAAGGAGGACATATAATGCTAAAAAAAATAGACCACATCGGAATTGCTGTTGAATCATTAGAGGAAAGTAAAAAAATATTCCAATTGTTAGGATTACAATTCAAAGGGGAAGAAGAGGTAGAAGATCAAAAAGTTAAAGTAGCATTTTTCCAAATTGGTGAAGTAAATATAGAACTTCTTGAACCAACTTCTGATGATAGTCCTATTAAAAAATTTTTAGAAAAAAAAGGCCAGGGTATACATCATATTGCATATAATTCCGATAATATAGAAAAAGATTTGAAAAAATTTGAAGATGAAGGAATTGCTCTAATTGATAAAACTCCACGAATAGGCGCTCATAATAAAAAAATTGCTTTCCTGCATCCAAAATCAACTGCAAAAATTCTCACTGAAATATGCCAATAAAAACTTAAAAAAGATGCTATAAGGGGGGAATATGAGTCACGAGCTCGAAATAAATAAACTAAAAGCTCTAAAAGAAGAAGCTTTAAAGGCAGGTGGAGAAAAGCGTATTGCATCTCAGCATAAAAAAGGAAAATTAACAGCAAGAGAAAGAATCGAAAGATTATTAGACAAGGGCAGTTTTGTAGAACTTGATATGTTAAAACAACATAGAACCACTGAATTTGGATTAGGAGAAAACAAACCATTAACAGATGGTGTAATAACAGGTTATGGAACAATTAAAGGCAGAAAAGTATTCATTTTTTCACAGGATTTTACGATTTTTGGAGGTTCGCTATCCGAAACATTTGCCGAAAAAATTATAAAGATAATGGATATGGCAGCTAAAACAGGATGTCCTGTTATCGGACTCAATGATTCAGGAGGCGCAAGGATTCAAGAAGGTATAGAATCTCTTGCTGGATATGCATATATCTTCTTAAGAAATGTTTTATACTCTGGTGTTATTCCGCAAATTAGTGCAATATTAGGACCATGCGCAGGAGGAGCCGTTTATTCCCCAGCTATCACAGATTTTACAATAATGACAAGAAAAACAAGCTATATGTTCGTCACAGGGCCAAAAGTGGTGAAAACTGTTACAAATGAAGATATCACTCCTGAACAATTAGGTGGCGCAAACGTACATGCAACTAAAAGTGGTGTTACTCACTTTGTTGCAGATAACGAAGATGAAGCTTTTGAATATATTGTAAAGTTATTATCATATATACCTCAAAATAACATGGAAAATCCACCATTTGTTTTATCTGATGATAGTGATGACAGAATAATACCAGAATTAAACGACATCATTCCAGAAAATCCTAATAAACCCTATGATATGAAGGAAATTATTCAGCAAGTAGTTGATATGGGAGAATTTTTAGAAGTCCATAAACATTGGGCACCTAATATAATAATAGGTTTTGCAAGAATTGGAGGCTATTCCGTAGGGATTATTGCAAATCAACCTAATATGATGGCGGGCGTACTGGATAACAAAGCATCAAGAAAAGCAGCAAGATTTGTGAGATTCTGTGATGCTTTTAATATTCCTCTTATAACATTTGTTGATGTACCGGGTTTTATGCCAGGTACAGTACAAGAATATGAAGGTATTATCTTAAATGGCGCAAAACTTTTATATGCTTTTGCTGAAGCTACAGTTCCCAAAATAACAATAATAACAAGAAAAGCTTATGGCGGAGCTTATGATGTGATGAGTTCCAAACATATAAGAGGTGATTTAAATTTTGCATGGCCTACTGCTGAAATTGCAGTTATGGGACCTAAAGGCGCTGCAGAAATTCTATTTGCAAAACAAATTAAAAATTCTCCAAATCCAGAATTAGAACTCAAAAAATTAGAAACAGAATATAGAGAAAAATTTGCCAATCCATATAGAGCTGCTTCAAGAGGGTACGTAGATGATGTTATTGTACCTGACCAAACCAGAGTTAAAATTATCAAAGGTTTAAAAATATTACAAACAAAGCATGATGAAAATCCTCCTAAAAAACATGGGAATATCCCATTATAAAAAAAGGAAGATATAATGATATATGATGCTATAATTTTGACATTTTTAGGAATGGCAATTGTATTTATAATTCTCTTTATAATCTATATTAGTACAAACATTTCGTCTATAATAACAAATAAAATAATTTACAGAAAACAAAATAAAATCATTGAAGAAAATGAAATTGTAGCGGCAATTACTATGGCTTTAAATATTTCAAAATATCGTATGAAACCGAGAACTATACCCGAACCAACGAAATGGGTTTTGCAAAAAAGATATTTAGCAATGACATCTTATAAAAGGAAATTGGGTTATGGAAAGCTATAAATTTTTAATCAATAATAAGCCTTTTCGTGTAATAATTAAAAGTAAAAATTATCAAAAAGCAATTGTAGAAGTAAATGGTATGGATTTTGAGGTATATTTTGCTGAAAATATACTTACTAAAGATGAAACAATAATTAAGCCACAAAAAATAAAAAAATTAGAACATAGAAAAAAAGAACCTCCTATAGAAAAACCTTCAAAAACACAGCACAAGGTTGATACAAAATCTCCCCAAGCTCCTGAAAAACAAAAAGAACAAAATATCCATAAGGTATTATACTCTCCTTTACCCGGAGTTGTTACTAAAATATTAGTAAGCCCTGGTAATAACATAAAACAAAATGATTTAATTTGCATTTTAGAAGCTATGAAAATGGAAAATGAAGTTAGAGCAAAAATAGAAGGTACTGTCTCTAAAGTATTTATTTCTCAAGGACAAACTATACAGGAAGGCGACCCCATTCTCCAGGTCGATTAAATATTTTATATAACATCTAAATTTTCCTAAACTTAGCTATAAAAAAACCTTCAAAAATATTATTGGGGATTATTCTTTTGCAATATGTAAGAGTCGGTTCTAAATCCTTTTTTTTCCATTTAATTAATCCATCCAATACATTATCCAAAGGAATATCTAATTCAATTAATTTAAGATTATTATGAAATTTTTTTAATGCCCAATCAACTACAATTTCATTCTCCAAAATAGAAAAAGTACAGGTTGAATAAACTATAATCCCTCCCTTTTTAGCTGAATTAATAGCTGAATATAATAATGATTTTTGCAGTTTCTGAAGATTTTTCGATTTTTTATGATTCCATGAAGAGATAGATTCCGGTTCATTTATATTAAAACGAGCTTCTGAGGAACACGGAACATCTACCAAAACCTTATCAAAATATTCATTGTATTTATAAAAAAACTTACTTCCATCATATAAAAATGTATTAACAAAAGCCCCCCCCTGTTCCTTCAATAAAGCTTTTAATTTAAAAAATCTATTTCTTGATTTCTCAACTGCAAATAGTTCTCCATTACCCCCTAAAATAGCAGCTATTGCTGAAGTTTTACTTCCCGGTGCAGCACATAAATCCAATACCCTATCATTTTTCTTTAAATCAAGAACAAGAACAGGAATATAGCTCGATGGATTTTGAACATAAACAAAACTATTTTTATATACTTCCGTTTCTTGAAAAGCTCTAAAATCAGATTTTAAAATATAAAATTCTGAAGGATATAATAATCGTTCATATTTAACATCTTCTTTATTTAAAAGAAATTCCAATTTAGCAAAATCAGATATTTTGAGAAAATTAATTCTAAAGGTCTTTTTTTTATTAACATAAAAAGATTTGATTATCTCTTCTGTTTTTTCATTATAAATTTCTCTTAAATTTTCTAAAAATTTCTCAGGTAGCATTACTACAAAACACTTGCTACAATATTACAAACTTCTTCCAAAAATTTTCTATCCTCATCATCAAAGGCAGCAGCTTCATGAGAATCAATATCAATCTCTCCTATTATTTCACCATCTTTATAAATAGGAACCACTATTTCTGATTTAACTTTCAAACTACAAGCAAGATAATTATCTTCAGCATTAACATCATCAACAATAATTGGCTTATTTAAAGCAACAGCCTGACCACAAATACCCCTGCCAACAGGAATTTTAACATGCTCTGTGGGTTCACCAACAAAAGGCCCTAATTCCAGCATATTAGAATCATCTTTAGAAATAAAATAAAACCCCACCCAATTATAATATGGTAATTTTTCATTAATAATTTTACAAACATTAAACAAAAATTTTTCATTTCTATCTAATGCTTTTATCTCATCAATAATATTTTTAAATTTTTTATCCATAGCACCTTTCCTATTTTTATGAAAAATATTTTCCCCTCATCTCTAAAATATTAGAGATAAAAACAATATTTTTATCCTTATAAACATCATCTGGAATATTGGAATATTTTGATATAAAAATTCGGTTAAAACTCATTGAAAATGCTTCTTTCAAGCGCAAATTTATTTGGGAAACAGGTCTAATCTCTCCGGATAAACCAAGCTCACCAATAAACACATCATCATTTTCACACTCTTTATTAAAAAAACTCGATAAAATAGACATAGCAATTGCAAAATCTATGGCAGGTTCTCTAATATTCAGCCCCCCAGCAATATTTAAAAAAACATCACTTGCACCGAAAGGTAGTTTAAAATTTTTTTCAAGGACAGCAAGAAGCATGGCAAGTCTTTTAGAATCAATACCTGTTGCAACTCTCTGAGCATATCCATAATTAGATGGTGTAACAAGCGCCTGTATTTCAGTCAAAAATGCTCTTGTTCCTTCAAGACTAACAGAAATAGACACTCCTGTCCTTTTTTGTGTATTATCCATTATAAAAATTGATGATATATTCTTGGCATCAATTAATCCCTTATCCGTCATCTCAAAAATACCTATTTCACCAACCGCTCCAAATCTATTTTTTACAGCTCTTAATATTCTAAAAGATGAATATCTATCTCCTTCAAAATATAAAACAGTATCAACAATATGTTCTAATACTTTTGGTCCAGCTATAGTACCTTCTTTTGTAATATGCCCCACAATAAAAAAAGTAATATTGTAAGTTTTGGCAAGTTTTAAAAAAGACGTAGCTGAATTTCTAATTTGAGAAACAGATCCCGGTGCTGATTCAAAATTTAAACTATATAAAGTTTGAATAGAATCTATAACTACAAAATCTGGCTTCTCTTTCTCTATAGTAGCTAAAATTTTCTCTAAATTAGATTCTATAATAATAAAAACTTTACCTATAGCTGAATTTAATCTAACTGCTCTTAATTTTATTTGAGAAGATGATTCTTCACCGGAAATATAAAATACTTTCTTATTTTTAGCAAGATTAAGACATACCTGCAAAAGCAATGTTGATTTTCCAATTCCGGGTTCACCTCCAAAAAGTATCAAACTACCTGCAACAATACCACCACCTAAAACCCGATCAAGTTCAGCAATACCAGAACTTAATCTATCTTTATTATTTATCTCAACATGATCCAATAAGATCGGCTCTACACCTTCAGAATCAACCCAGGAGAATCTATTATCAGTTTCTTCTTTGCTTTCCTTTTGCTCAATAATGGTATTCCATGCACCACATTCGGTACATCTTCCCTGCCATTTATAATATAAAGCTCCGCATTCCTGACAAACAAATACTGATTTGTGCTTTTTCTTCATAAATTCAATTCTTTAATTGTAAAATGACTATTTGTATAAACACATATCTGACTTGCAATCTCAAGAGATTTTTTCACTATATCACGTGCGGATAAATCAGTATTATATAACAAAGCTTTTGCTGCAGCTAATGCAAATTCCCCGCCAGAACCAATAGCAATAATTCCATCATCAGGCTGAATAATATCTCCATCTCCTGAAATTAAAAGTCCAACTTCTGAATTATATACCGCAAGCATGGCTTCCAGATTCCTCAAATATTTATCCATTCTCCATTCTTTTGCAAACATAACAGCTGCTTTATATAAATTTCCTTTTGCATTATCTATTTTTTCCTCAAAAATATCAAATAATGCCATAGCATCAGCAACAGCTCCGGAAAAACCTGCTAATATCGTATCATCATACAATAATCTAACCTTACTCGCCTGTGATTTTATTATAATATCATCTAATGACACCTGTCCATCAGATCCCATAGCAATCAAATTTCCTCGACGCAATCCTATAACAGTAGTTCCTGTAAATCTCATACTAAAATCCCATTATAAACTTAATAAATTCATCACCAATATAGTTAAAATCAACAACGGAATAATGTATTTTACCAATACTACAAAAATATTTTTAACATAAAATTTATAACCACCTAATGTCAATTCTTTTATTACATTATTAATTCCCCAAATATATCCGCAGAAAATTGTTATGCCTAATGCATTAATAGGCAATGCTAAATTAAAAAACACTTTATCAAGAAAATCAAAAAAAGTCATATTTCCAATAACAGGTTTAGATAAAACATTAAAAGAAAGCGCACTGGGAATACCAAAAATAAAAACCAATATTACTATAAAAAAAGTTCCTTTAAACCTATCCCATTTTTTCTCATCCACAACATATGCTATGATAATTTCAAGCAATGAAATACTTGAAGTAATAGCTGCAATGAAAAGCAATAAAAAGAAAATAAAAGCCACAATTGAACCAAAAACAGTTTTACTAAATACAACAGGCATAACAACAAAAACCAAAGACGGACCAGCTTCAGGATTCATATTAAAAGCAAATAAAGCAGGGAATATTACAAGGCCTGCCAAAAAAGCAACAAGAGTATCAAATCCAGCGATATAGGCACCACTTGAAATAATATTATCATCTTTTTTTGTATAACTTCCATAAGTTATCATGGCACCAAAACCCAATGATAAAGAAAAAAATGCCTGCCCCATTGCTGTAAAAAATGTCTTATATGTTACAGAACTAAAATCCGGTTTTAAATAAAAATTAACTCCTTTAAATGCTCCTGGTAATGTTAATGCTCTTATAATTAATCCAATCAAAAGTAAAAACAAAATAGGCATCAACACCTTCGAAAATCTTTCAATTCCATCTGCCACTCCTTTTGCAACAATATACGCAGTCAAAAGTAAAAACATAAGATGCCAAAAAATTAATAAATATGGATTAGAAATAAAATCTACAAATCCTGTTTTTGCATCAATATTACTAAAAGCTGTTCTTTTCACTTTTATTTTAATTTCATTATTATCATTATTCAAATTATTCAACTCTATTTTATTTAAATCATACCATTTATTTTTTACATAGGAATAATTTATTTTCTCCCCATTTAAATAAACAGAAACTTCATTAGCAGTAGATAAATATAAAAATAATTTACCATTACCCACATTAGAAACATTAGCAATAAATTCATATTCTGCAAACTTTCTTGATATCTTTATCCAATGATTATTTTTATCCAGATAATATTTATAGTCATCGGTATTGGACAAATTATCCGCATTAGTTTTCCAGAAATCTTTGGATGATGGAACTACAATATTCCCATTCTCATCTATAATTTTTGCATAAATATAATTATGATTTTCATCAGAAACTAAATTAGTAGCACTTTTTACTATATAATGCATTGTCCACCCTGCAATAACACTATAATAAGAAAGAACTACAAAACCAGATAAAACACCGAGATAACCAATCCATTTCCATTTTTTGCCATTCTTATATTTTCCAAAAGCACCTACAGCATTCAAATTTGTATGCCTTCCTATCGATATTTCTAAAAATAATATAGGAAGTCCAACAAGTATAACAAAAAATAAATATATCAAAACAAAAGCAGCGCCTCCATTACTTCCTGTAATGTATGGAAAACGCCAGATATTACCAAGACCTATTGCAGAACCTGTGGCTGCCAAAATAAAACCTAGTTTACTACTCCAATTCCCTCTGTTATTATTCATCATCACCCTCCATCAAAACTTAAAATTTACTCTACAATAGATTATATTTTCTTTAGAAATTATACTGATCTTTTTTTGATCAATAAAGAAAAAATGAGCATCAACATAGGCATCAAGCAAAGAATATGCCCATGTCATTATAAAAATAGGGATAAACTTATTCCTTCTATCAAAATATTTTACTTCACCAGTTTCTTTATACTTATTATTATAAAATATGGACAAACCTAAAGATATAGTTTCAACAGAAAAAAAAGATATACTTTTTATATATTTTTTATTATAATATTGGCCCGCTCCAGGAAACAAACCTGAAAGTACAAAAGCTTTTGTTGGAGAATGTGTTATTTTAGTATCTGCATTTATGGGAATACTGAATAATAAAAATAACAAAAATATTCGCTTAAACATCTTATTTCAGTTCAGGCAATAAGTTATTATCAAGTAAATAAAGAAGCTTTTCAACAACATCTCCATCAAGCTGAGTTCCTGAAACATTTATTAGCTCCTGTCTAATTTTTTCAATAGGCAATGCCTTTCTATAAATTCTATTGGAATTCATCGCCTCGAAAACATCAGCCACTGTTATAATTTTAGATAATAATGGAATTTGCTCTCCCTTTAATCCATCTGGATATCCTTTCCCGTCAATTCTTTCATGATGAAATCTAATGTGCCTTGCAAGATGCTTCAAAGATGGGATGTTAGAAACTATATCAGCTCCAATAACAGGATGCTGCTTTATTATATTATATTCCTCTGGGGTTAATTTACCTTTTTTATTTAAAATATTTTCAGGCACTCCTATTTTACCAATGTCATGTAAAAGAGCTGCATATTGCAACTCATCCAATTCTTCCTCACTCAGATCAAAAAGTTCCCCAATTTTCATAGCTATCTTTACAACATTTCTTGAATGAAAGTGCGTATATTTATCTTTTTTATCAACAGCATCAGCCAATGCTTTTATTGTAGATATATAATTAATATTCATTCTTTTATATAATAAAAAATTTTCAAAAATAGTACCTATCTGCCTTGCCAACATTTTTATCAACTGAATTGATAAATTTGAAAATTCATTACCAACTTTATATCCTATAATACCTCCAAAAAATTCCTCATTAGCTTGTATTGGCATTAAAAAGTAATTTGTCTTTTCACCATTTATTTCTAAATTTTTATATTCATCACTTTCTGTAGAAAAAAAGTTAATATACGGCAATAATTTTACAATATCAATAAGACGCGCTTTCTTGTCAGAAGAAATTCTAAAATTTATCTCTGAATCATCATTTATAGAAAAATTAAATTTCTTATCAAAATATTCTATAAATAAATATAAGCCATTGGTTCTTGTGTGAGTTATTAAAAATTGTAAAATTTCCACTATTAACTTATGAAGATTAGTTTCAAGACTTATTTTATAAATTTTATCAATAAATATAGACATATCTTTGAGCATCATAGATTCTTTTAGTACTCTATTCTCCTCAATCATTCTTTTTACTTTAAATGAAATCTCCTGGAGACTTATAGGCTTCATAATATAATCATTTGCTCCAAAATGAATAGCATCTATTGCTGATTTAATTGACGGAAAAGCTGTTATAATAATTATAGGTATATAATTTCCATTAAAACGAAGCTTTTTTATAAATTCTATTCCATTCATGACAGGCATATTAAGATCAGTTATAATTAAATCAAAATTAGTATCTCTACTTATTATATTATAAGCTTGTTGCCCGTTGGTAGCTATTTCAACTTTATACCCTTTCAATGTCATATATTCAGAAAAAACTTCTAATATATCTTCATCATCATCAACAACTAAAATCCTAACACCATCCATAAAAAATTAATCCTTTTTTTTATTTAAATATTCCAACCTTCCAGCAGCTGTTTTTCCATAATCAGAATTAGCTCCATATTTTTTTATTATATTTCTATAAATACGCTTGGCTTTTTCAATCTGGCCTTGTTTTTGATAAATTTCCCCAATCATATAATAGGAAGTTACTGCAAACATAAAATATTCATTATAATCATAAACTACTGTCAAAAATTCTTTTAATGCATCATCAACCAATCCATTTTTATAATAACATTCTCCCAGATAATAATGCAATTCTGCTGCATCTTCCCCTGAAACAAAAGGCAAAAGACTTCTATATAAAGAAATTGCTTCAATATATCTATAAGTATTCATAAAACAATAGCCAATCCTAAATTTTACTCTATCCTTTCGATCGCTGGCAGGGAATTCATCAAGATATCTATTATAAACATTAATCGCATCATTAAATTGCCCATTTTCTTCATATAACATACCAAGATTAAACAATGTATTCTCTAATAAACTATTATTTACCTGCTCCAATTTTAAAATTCTTTCATAATACTCAATTGCTTTATTTAATTCTTTTGGGATTCTATAATAATAAAGTGTAGATAAAGAAAAGTAAACATCAGCAATTAAAGAATCCTTTAAGGATAAACTGTCAGCCAATGACAACAAAATTTTTTCTGCATCATCAAATTTTTTATTATTTATATAAACAACAGCTAAGTTCTTTAATGATTTATATTTTATTTCTTTAATATCACTCTCATCTATAATATCTTTAAGAATATCCTCGGCTTTTGATAATCTCTTCTTTCTTATTAAATACTCACTATAATCGATTAAAAGATCATAGTAATAATTAATTTTTTGCTCATACTTTTTCCTAAATTTTTCTATATGTTTTTTTATATTTTTATTATATGAAGTCAATAAATCCAATTTTAAATTATAATAATCAAATTTAGCTTTATCTTTAATATATAAAGTATCAACTAAAGACATTTGTTTTTTTGCTATAATTTCAAGATTCTTATCAATATACAAATCAATCAATTCATAAAAAGCTCTTTCCCAATCTTTATATTGAGGATATTTTACATAATTCTTCAATAAATCTATTGCCTTATCTTCTTTATTTATCATTCTATATGATTGGGCAAGCAAATATAAAGATTTAATAAAATATTCAGAATTGTCTTTTATCCTTTCAAAATAATATATTGCATTTCTATAATCTTTTTTATTAAAATAATATTTCCCTAAAAGAAAATCCTTTATTTCTTTATTTTTAACAATATTAAAAATATCTATCCTATCATAAATATTTACAGAAAATAACAATTGTTCATCAATATTATAATAAGGAAATTTTGCTAAAAAATTAGCAATATCATTTTCATCAATTTGGTCTACTAAAAATTTAATATTCAATAATAAATACTCCGCATTTGCATATAAATAGAAATTTTCATCTGTCTTTAAAAAAGAATTCAAAAATTCCTTGGATAATTGATAATTACCCTTTAAAAAATAAGCTTTCCCAAGATAATATTTTATCAAAGATAATTTGTTTTTATCATTAATACTATTCAATAAAATATTTAAATTTGTAATGGCATCATCTAATTTGTTCTTCTCAATATAATATTTTGATAATTCAATCACAAAATCATTATAAATTTTTTTACCTGCTTGAATAGAATTTATATTAAAATTTTCGATTAAAGTATCATTCAATCTAAACTTTAAAATATAAAATTTTATAAAATCATTATTTAAAATATATTCTTGTGGAATGTTATCAATAATTTTCTTAATATATGCTCCAATAATAACATTTGCTGCAAGCTGTTCATTTTTTTCAAAAATAGATAAATTATTATAACAAGCTCTATAATCTTTCTGTAAATAAGATGTTAACAAATTAGAATTTTTACTAAAATCCATATTTGACGGCAAAATTACATTAGATTTATCATAAAAATTTCTTATGATCTCCTTATACTTTAAAACTTTGTCATATTCTGGCAAATATAAAAATTTCTTTTCATACAAATCAATATATTTCAAGGACAAGCTATAATTAATATTTAAAAACTCTGAAATTAATTTTAACAAAACTTTGGGAGAAAAATATTTATCCGGCAATATTATAATACGAGAATAGAGCCTTTTTAAAGCATTGTTATCTAAAGAGAATATAAAATCATTAATAACTTTTACAGAATCTTCAAAAGAATTACACTGCAATAATGCCTTATTAAAAAAAGTTTCTTTTTCCAAATCAAATATTTTCATCTTCAAGAGATAATAATCTAAAAGATCACTTTTATATAAACTATTTATATTAACCGTATTTAATATTAAATTTGCTGAATCCGGCAAATTAAAAAAATAATAAGCTTTAGCAATTCTCATTAATAATCTATCATTATTACAATTTGCAACATATGATGATTTTAATATACCATACTTTTGAAAATCTAATAATACATCAGCAACTTTAACAGATAATTCATTATCACAAAATTTCTTAATAAACAATGATGATGAGGCAAAAAGACTATCATAATTTTGATTTTCATAAAAAATCTCTATTTTATTATAAAAAGCATCTACTAAAAAATCCTCTATATTCTTTTTTAATATTAAATTAAAATCGGACAAAGCATCATTATATTTACCAAGTCTTGCTAAAGTTTTAGCTTTTAATATTAATGCTCTATAATATAAATTAGTCCCATTCTCTCTTTTAAAAACCTCTGGAAGATATTCTAATACTTTAGTATAATTTACATTATCATAATAAATTTCAGAAATTTTATAAGCTATCTCAGAAGTGTACTCCCCATTGGGATAAAGCATTATATAAGAAAGCCCTAAAGGAATAGCATTATCTATATCCCCTATATTTACTAACATATTAAACGATTCATAAGTAGCATCCCCTGCAAATTTAGACAATGGGAAATCCTTTTGCAACCTTTTAACATTATCTAAAAAAATCTCCTTTTCCCCCAACTTAATTAAAGCCTTGTTCAAATAATAAAGAGCTTCTGCAACTAATTTAGAATCATTAAATTTTTCAGCAAATAAACTTAAATAATATTTTGCTTTAGTATATTCATTATCTTTTAAATATGATAATCCTATAAGGAAAAAAGCACTATCTTGCTTAATATCCTCTTGCTGCAAAGTCATATACTCTTTAAAATATAAAACAGCCTGATCATACAGTCCATCATTAAACAATTTTTTACCTAATTTAAATTTTTTATAAATATCAGTATTATTTTGAGCAAAAATAATAGAATAAATAAAAAAAATGAAAATCAAATATCTAATTCTGCCTGCCATATTCTACTAACTTCCCTTTATATTCTTTTAAAATAACTACTTCATCATGCATATTCTGACTAAATCCTCGTAAATTATTACTCAAATTTTTATCAAGTTTATAATCATAACGAACATAAATTAATCCATTTCTTTCAGCAACTCTGATATTTCTAACAGAAAACTTATATTCATTACCTTTCTCAAAAATTTTCTCATAAAAAGCTTTCTTTGCTCTATAATCCATACCTCTATCTTTAAAATCAGGATGATATGTGCTCATCATCAAATCAACATCTAAATTTGCATAAGCTTTTTCTCTAATCTTAAAAAAATCTTCTACTTCCTTTTTATAATCGTGTTTACTTCCACATACAAAAAATATCAAAAATATAAGAGTATAAATCTTTCTCATATTTTAAACTCCTTTATAACATTACTCAATAAAATAAAATTTTTATATTATTGTCAACAAAAAAATTGAAATATTGATAAAAAATAAACAGTTTTATTCTTTTATAATGGATTTCAATTCTTCAGTGTCAAGAATAGAATTATCCAGCGGTAATTCTTTAAAAATTTTCTTAGATTGATTTTTATCGCCACTTAAATAATAAGCAATAGCCAAATTAACTTTAAACCCAATATTATCAGGGGCTATTTTTATTGCTGTCTGTAAATTATATATAGCCTTTTTATAGTCCTTTTGTCTAGTGAATATAACCCCAAGAGCATTATAAGAATCAGCATTTTGTGGATTAATTTCAAGAGATTTTGTAAAATATACTTTAGCCGAATCAAGTTGATTAAAATTTAATAAACATGCTCCTATATTATAAAAATCATCTGAGTTTTTCGGATGAACACCTTCTTTACAAAGAGTAAAATATCTCTGCTTAAATGTTCGCAAATCCTTTTCTAAAAAATCTAAAACAAGACTATCAGAAGGTAATTGAATATCAACACTTTCCACTTTACCCGCATTATATAATTTTCTTGCATTAGATACTTCATAAATATGAATATGATTTTCTTCTAAACGTCTAAAATATTCCTTTATTCCAAAATTATAAGCTGTAGTAAAATCTTTCCCATATAAAGTTACCTCCACCGGCATCCATATTTTATCATTATAATAAACATATTCCTTATCTGAAATAAAATAATGTTCAACTTCATCAGGAGAAATTCCTGTATCAAACATCATATAAATGTGCCCTTCACCTGGAGCATCAACATCAAGCAACGCTGTATTTATCCCCAAATTCTCCAATAAAGAACAAAATAAAACAGTACAATCATCACAATCCCCAATCTTTGATGTTAGTAATTCCACTGGATACTGAATATTATCAAAAATTTCAGGGTTAGTTCCAACAAGTTCAAAGGGTGTATTTTTATCTGGATTATATATAATTCCCATTCTACTTATTACATCAAATACAGCCATCGCTCTACCAATATTATCATCTCTATCATATTTCCTTAAAATATCTATATACTTTTTCACTGACTGTCTTGCAACATTTTCAACAGTAGGATTATCCACAGTTATAAAGGACGCTGCTATTTCTATATTAGACCAATTAATTTTCCCTCGGGATAAAAGATAAACTGGTGGCATCTTTTTACTAATCTTTTTTCTATTTTTATCTTTTAAATATTCAACTTCAATAAGAGGTTGAACTAACTGGTCCATTTTTGCATCTTGTCTCAACAAAAGATCATTATCAAAAGCTACCTTAAAATTATAAGTTGACATAGACTTAGAAGGTAAAGTTACATTACTCTCATAAGCCTGATCCATCAAATGAGGAAAAAATATCCTAACTTTTGCATCAATTGGAAGTTCATCACTATTCTTCAAAACAATATTTATAAAAGATTGCTTCTCATAATAATTATACAATGACTTGAACACTATTTGATAATTTACTATAGCATCTTTTATAACTACAACGTCTGGATTATATACAAATGAAAATGTTACATAATGAGAATAACCCAGATCATAAGATTTTGATAAAGCATAATCAAGCCTAAATGATTTATATTTTATACCAAAACCATAAGATAAATTTGACAGTAAAGAATTATTTTCATCATTAATTATATCAGAATTACCAAATAACATCTTACTATCACCCAATCTTATAGAAAATATATCTTTTATATCATATTCCCCACCAAAAGATACTCCTTTATTATCAACCGACATTGCAAGTGTCAAAAAATTAAATGGAGAATATGAAAGTCCTCCTATTATCTTTTTATCAAAATATTCATCATCAAAACCTTCCCCATAGTCAACCACATTATAAATATTATTAAAAGACAAACCAATTCTTAACTGTTTCGTTAAAATATAAAGCAGCCCAAAATCTAAAGTAATTGCTTTATCTTTACCAAAATTTTTAGAATTCCATGAAGTATTAGAAATTATATAAGAAGGCTTTATACCAAAATATAACTTAGAATAATTAGAAGACATTGCCAATCCAAATTTATTTAAAGAATAGTCAAGCCCCTCATCACTGGAACCAATATAATACCAATCCGCTCCTATTGATAATTTATCCAAAATAGGTAAATTAAAAGCAAAATAAGAATTGCTAAGATCCATATTATATAATTTTGAATAAAAAAGATTAATCTCTTGTCTCTGTAACAAATTTAGCCCAGCTGAATTATAAAAAATAGTTGTGCCATCATCTGCAACACTTATGAAAGAATTACCAAATACTTTTGCCCTACTACCTACTTTAGGCAAATCTATAGCAAAACTTTTTAAAATGAGTAAAAAAAATAAAATATATATTTTTCCTTTCATAATAACTCCTTAGTTGAATCTTCATAATAAAATATAAAGAAATATATTTATATGTCAATAAATAAAAAAAGTTATAGTATTATTCAACCTTTTGAATAAAAATTAATCACTACAAATAAATTCAAAATAAAAATAGCAAAAAATATTTTAGAAAAAATATAATACTCTGGCATTAATTTTGGCATCAATAAAATTTCAGTAAAATCACAGTAATTATACAATAACAATCTCAATTTATCCGCAAAAGTAAGAAATCAAGTAAAATAACAATCTTTTTTTTAATTCTGGATTTAAATTTTTCTAAAAAAATTTTTTTTAAAAATATTTTGACTTTTTGCTTTTTTTTCCTATATATTATAAAATGGTATTATGTTATGACAACATCTGTCAAGTAAAAAAGGAATTAAAAATAATGACTCTTGAGGAAATCGCAAAATATTTTAAAATAGGAATATCTACTCATTATAAAGCGGCAAGGGAAGGGGAAATCCCCGCTGTAAAAATTGGGATTGAAAAAAACGATAAGATTATAGTTTACATTCCTTACAATCAGGAGTTAATAAAAAAAATAAAGATGATTTTAGGAAGGGAATAGAATACGCTAGTGTTAAGCAGAGAAGAGATTGCAAAGATTTTGTTATCTATCTATAATATAAAACATAAGGCAATTCTTATGTTAGCTTATTCAGCTGGGTTGAGAGTTGGAAAGGTTGTAAAATTGA
>CAYLKS010000054.1:0-19714 GCA_964384205.1 uncultured bacterium
ATGAACTTGACAAATACTTTAATTTTTGATATAATTTATCTAAAGGGGATACCTTCTCTATTATATTCCCAATGGGAATGACACAATTTACTTGATATTATCACAATTAATTTGATATTATCAAAATATTACTTTAATTATCAATAATTATTATTAAATTATATAATAAAATTTTTTAAAATAAAAATTAATTTCTAATATATTTTAATTGTTTATAAAAATTAAATTTATTATAATTTTTGAAACAAAATAAGAATTGCTACGTATATGACTATAATTTACATTTATAGCGTAAAATTTAAAAAAGGAGGAGTAATGACTCGTAAAATTAATGGTTGTATTTTTTATTTTTTTTTAGTATTATTGGTGCTGTCTATGTTTGGTTTAAAAGGAAATGCAATGGAAATTGGTAAAATCTATCATGGTTTTAAATTAGTAAAAGTGGATACTATTCCTGAAATGAATGGAACAGGATATTTATTTGAGCATATTAAAAGTGGAGCTCATTTATTGAAGGTAGTTACAAAAGATGATAATAAATTATTTAGTATAGGTTTTAAAACTTTACCAAATTCTGATGGCGGTACTCCACATATTTTAGAGCATTCTGTTTTAAATGGTTCTGATAAATATCCTATTAAAGAGCCGTTTAATGTACTTTTGAAAGGCTCACTTCATACTTTTTTGAATGCGTTTACTGCAAAAGATAGGACTATGTATCCAGTTGCAAGTAGAAATACCAAAGATTTTTTTAATTTAATGGATGTTTATCTTGATGCAGTATTTCATCCATTAGTACGTAAAGAAAAAAAGATTTTCATGCAAGAAGGCTGGCATTATGAGCTGGATGCTCCGGATAAGCCTTTAACATATAAAGGTGTTGTATATAATGAAATGAAAGGAGCATTTTCATCTCCTGAGACATGGATTTCTTATTATATATACAAAAATTTACTACCAAATACACCTTATAATTATGTTTCTGGTGGTTTCCCGGATTCTATTGTGACTTTAAAATATGAAGATTTTTTGGCATTTTATAATAAATATTATCATCCATCAAATAGTTATATCTTTTTATATGGTGATGGAAATACAGATAAAGAGCTTGAATATATTGATAAAAATTATTTATCGGCTTATACAAAAGAAAATTTTGATTTTACAATTCCTGTAGAAAAGCCATTTGATAAAATTAAAAAAGTACAGGGGTATTATAGTATTTCAGAAGGTGATAAAACAGAGGGTAAGACATATATTAGTTTTAGTTTTGTAACAGGTATGGCAAAAGATAGGAATTTAAGTTTAGCATTGAGTGCTATAACTGATTTATTAGTCAATTTACCAGGAGCGCCTTTAAAAGAAAATTTGATGAAAGCAGGTATCGGTAAAGATGTTAGTGCTTCTCTTGATGAGTTGAAACAGAATGTTTTTTCAATAACAGTGCAAAATGCTAATGAAGGTGATACTCAGAAATTTGAAGAAATTTTTTATCAGACTTTACAAGATGTGGTTAAGAATGGTTTTGATAAGAAAAAGATTGAAGGTGTTATTAATAGAATGGAATTTTCGTTAAAAGAAGGGCCGCAATCTGGTACCAGAGCAGTTTGGGATGCGTATAATGCACTAACTGGTTGGATGTTCGCAGATGATCCGTTTTTAACATTAAAATTTGAAAAGCCTTTAAAAAATTTGAAACGAGCTTTAAAGGAAAATTATCTTGAGAATATTGTGAAAAAATATTTATTAGAAAATAAACATGCTGTTCTTCTAACATTATCTCCTAAACCAGGTCTTGAAGCAGAGCATGTTAAAAAGGTAGAAAAGCAGTTAGAAGATTATAAAAAATCTTTATCTAAAGAAGAGATTGAAAAACTTGTTCAGCAAACAAAAGAATTAAAAGAATATCAATTAAAGCCTAATTCTAAAGAAGATTTAGAAAAGGTTCCAATGCTTGCAATTGAGGATATTAATCCTAAAGCTGAAAAATTAGAATTAGTTGAAAAAAAGATAAAAGATTTTAAGGTATTATACTTCCCAACTTTTACAAATCATATTATTTATCAAAGACTTATTTTTGACGTAAGCAATGTTCCTCAGCATTTAATTCAATATACTGAGCTTTTGTGTGATGTTTTGGGTGATTTATCTACTGAGAAATATTCTTATTCTGATTTATCCACTGAGATAAATATTAATACTGGCGGAATAAGCTTTAGTCATAGTGTTTATACAGATGTTAAGAAAGATGATAAATTTTATCCAAAAGTAATTGTATATTCAAAAGTGTTCCCAGAGAAATATATTAAAATGAATGAGCTTATAGGTGACATTATAAAGACGTCCAAATTTGATGATACTCAAAGGTTAAAAGAAGTTTTATATATGCTTGATTCAAGATTGAAATCAATGGTGTATGGAAACGGTAATAGTGTGGCATCAACAAGATTGGTATCTTATTTATCAAATAGTGGTATGTTTAATGAATTGACATCTGGCTTATCATATTATGAATTTATCGAAGATCTTGTTAAGAATTTTGATAATAAGAAAGATGATATTGTTAATAACCTGAAAAAAGTTGCAAATTTAGTTTTTAATAAATCAAATATGACAATAGGTGTCATTTGTTCAGATGATGATTATTCTATTGTTGAGAAGAATATAACTAAAATTGTACCATATCTGAATGATAATGCTTTTAAGCCGGTGTCATATAAATTTGAATATGGTCCGAAAAATGAAGGAATACTTGCGGCTTCTAAAGTACAATATGTTTATCAGGGGTATAATTTTAAAAAATTAGGGTATGATTTTTCCGGTAAGATGGATGTATTAAGACAGATTTTATCACGAGATTATCTCTATGAAAAATTGAGAGTTTTAGGCGGTGCTTATGGCGGCTTTGCAATAGTTTCTAATACTGGTTATTTAATATTTGGTTCATATAGAGATCCTAATTTGAAAGAAACCCTTGAGAATTATAAAAAATCTGTTGATTATTTGAAGAATTTTACTGCTGATAAAAAAGAAATGACAAGATATATTATTGGTACAATTGCCTCTATTGATAGACCTCTTGTTCCTTCACAAAAGGGAGATCAGGCTATTACAAATTATTTTAGGCATTTGACTTATGAAGATATTCAAAAGGAAAGAACAGAAATATTAAATACAACAGCTGATGATATAAAATCATTTGCAAAATTAGTGGAAGATGTTTTAAAGAAAAATGTTTATTGTGTATATGGTAATGAAGTTAAGATAAATGAAAATAAAGATCTATTTGATACTATAGTAAAAATAAAATAATTTTATTTGAGAAGAATTATTATTTATGTAGCCCTGCTTTTTTTGAAGCAGGGCTTTTTTATGATGAATTAATTTTGATGGAATTCATGATTCTATTTAGCTAAACTGTAGGCAATTATTTAGTAAATTGTGGCGGTTTTTTATTATGTTGACTATTTTGCATAATTGTTATCTTTTTTATATTTTTTAATAATATTTTTATAAATTGCTAAATTTTATAAAGTTATATTCTGCCTCACACTTAAATAATTAATTATCTTAAAAAAGTATCTTCGTATAGCGGTATAACAGTATGTGTCATGTCTATTAAAATAATAGAGTTTTTTAGCACATTAATTTTTTTTTATTAGAAATTCTTATATAATTTTTTCATGAATAAGCAGAATGAAAAGTACCAACAACTAAAATTTTTGTTTTTTTGTGTGGCAAAAAATAGGAGTGTTTTTTATGATGATTGATAATTTTTTTGGTATTCTCTGAATATATTCAAAATAAAATAATTACTATTCAACTGGTTAGATTTTTCCTCTTTTGGGTTAAATATTTGTTGCCATATTTTTAGTATAAAATATTATTTAAGTAGATGAATTGTTGATTATTTATAAATTTGATTTTATTATATATTTAAATATTAAAATTTTTTATACAAGAAACAAATAAGTTTTATAACAGTTAAAAAAAATAACTAACAAGGATATTATTATGGATTCACGTAAATTTAGTTTTTATGTAAAAGGAATGACATGCGCGTCTTGTGTTCGTAATGTGGAAAGGAATATACAAAAAATAGATGGTGTGGAATTTGTAGCAGTCAATCTTGCAACTGAAAAAGGATTTGTTATTGTAAATCCTGACATTGGTTTTAGAGAATTAAAAAAAACAGTTGAAAAAGTAGGCTATGAATTAGTTGAGAGTAATGAATCGGAGATTGATATTTTAACTAAAAAACTTCATACGATGAGAAAAGATTTTGTTAATGCACTTATTATTGGGGCACCGATTACTGTTTTAATGATAATCCATATGTTTTTTTATAGAATACCGTATTATGAATATTTTGAATTTATTTTTGGCACATTATCTTTGTTGTTCCCGGGAAGAAGAATTTTAAAGAGTGCTTTAATAGCAGGAGCGCATTTTCATACTAATATGGATTCGTTAATAAGTTTAGGAGTTATAGTTTCTTATATAACAAATATTTTACATATTTTAGGAATTCATATTATTAGTTTTGGTTTTTTGGTTCCTATGTTGATAGTTTTACATCTTTTGGGGCGTTATATTGAAACTTTTTTAAAAGATAAGTCAATAAAAGAGCTTAAAAGTTTAATGGAGATGAAAAAAGATACAGTCAAAATAATTAAAGATGAAAAAAGAATAGAAGTGCCATTGGATACTGTTAAAAAAGGCGATATAGTAGTTGTGGAACTTGGTTCTTATATTCAATTGGATGGGCGGATAATAAACGGAAATGCTTATTTTGATGAATCAATGATTACAGGGGAACCAGTTCCTGTTTTTAAACAGGAGGGGGATAAAATAGTAAGTGGTTCTCGTTGTTTAAATAATGAGATATTAGCAGAAGTAGAAGTAACCGGGAAAGATACTTTTTTAAATAGAATGATAGAGATAATCAATCAGGCTCAGAGTCCTAAGTTTCCTATTCAAGCAATTGCCGATAGAATAACTAATTATTTTATCCCTGTAATTATGTTATTGTCTATTTTAAGTTTTCTTTCATGGAATTTGTTTCCTGATATTATGACAGGAATATTTTCTTTTGTTGGATATTATTTGCCGTGGGTACCAAAAGATAGTACAATTATGTCTATGGCAATATATTCGTTAGTATCTGTTTTAGTAATAGCTTGCCCTTGCGCTCTTGGGTTATCAATTCCTATTGCTCTTTTTATAGGAAGTAGTACAGCCGCTAAAAATGGACTTATTATAAAAGACGGGGAGGGGATTCAGTCAGCTGAGAAAATAGATACTATTGTGTTTGATAAAACCGGTACATTAACTACAGGCAGGTTAAATATTGTAGAAAATTTTATAAAAGAAGAAGATCTTAGGAAGGTGATAAGTCTTGAAAAGAAATCATCTCATCCTATTGCAAGGTCTATTGTGAATACTTTGGAGAAACATTCTAATGATATTTTGGAATTTGATGAGATAAAAGAGATCGCCGGCTCAGGTATATATGGAAAAATAGGGGATGATACGTATTTTATAGGAAAGCCAAAGGATTTTTCTAATTATGAAAAATTTATGGAAAATGGTTTTACAATAGTAGAATATAGACAAAATGAGATAGTAGAAGGGTATTTAGTTCTGGGAGACACTTTAAAGCATAATGCTAAAAATGTTATTGATAACTTGAAAAATATAGGTATTGAAGTTTATATGTTTACAGGGGATAATAAAAAATCTGCTCAATATTTTGGAAATTTGCTTGGTATTGATAATATTTTTGGCAATTTGAAACCAGAGGACAAACTTAATTTATTGCATAAGCTGCAGATTGATGGCAGAAAAGTAGCTATGGTAGGAGATGGTATAAATGATGCGGCTGTATTAAAATCTGCTAATGTTTCGTTTGCTATTGGTAATGGTTCAGATTTAGCTATTGAGAATGGAGATATTGTGATTATTGATGGTGATTTAGAAAAAATTTTATTTGCATTGAAATTATCTAAAAAGATTTTTGGTATAATTAAACAAAATTTATTTTGGGCTTTTTTTTATAATATTGTAGCAATTCCTTTAGCTTTTATTGGAGCACTTCATCCATTAATTGCAGAGGTAGCTATGTCGTTTAGTTCCATTAATGTAATTTTAAATTCTTTAAGAATAAAAAAAGGGGAATGAGATGCTTATTACTTTAAAAGTTTCTGATATGTCGTGTAATCATTGTAAGATGGCTATAATTAATGAAATCAAAGAATATGACCAAACTGCTAATATTAATATTGATTTAAGTACCAAAATAGTTGAGATAGAATCTAATATTTTAACACAGGAAAAGGCTACACAATTAATTAAAAATTTAGGATATACACCGGAATCTGTTTAGTTCTTATTATCGTAAACAATATTGCCATCGACAATTTTAATTTGTCTTGAGAATTGATTTGCAAGATTCATATCATGAGTTATGATACCAATAGTTTTCCCATGTTCCCATAATTTGAGAAAAATTTTTATAATTTCGATACCGGATTTTTGATCAAGATTACCGGTGGGTTCATCTGCTAAAATTAATTCAGGATCATTTGCCAGAGCTCGTGCTATTGCTATTCTTTGCTGCTGTCCACCTGATAGTTCATTTGGTTTATGACCACGTCTATCGTACATGCCAACTAAATTTAATAAAAAATCGACTCTTTCTTTTCGTTCTTTTTTCTTTTTACCTGCAAATATCATTGGTAATTCAACATTTTCAAAAGCAGTTAAATATGGCAAAAGGAAGAAATTTTGAAAAACGAATCCTATTTCTTTATTTCTGATATAGGATAGTTCATCAATATCTATGTTATTAATGTTTTTATTATTTAGGTAATAATTACCTTCAGTAGGTTTATCAAGGCATCCCATAATATGCATTAATGTTGATTTCCCGCTACCAGATGGCCCAATAATAGCAAACTGTTCATTTTTATTAATTTTAAGATTGATATTTTTTAATGCTTCTACTTTTACTTTCCCTGTATCATAGATTTTTTTTATGTTACTCATGTTTATCATAATATCCTCCTTATTCATAGCGTAGAGCTTCTACAGGATTTTGAGATATAGCTTTTTTAGCTGGGAAAAAACCCGATAAAAAGGCAATGGTTGATAATAATAGAAATACCAATATCATTATTGTATAAGAAACTTGAGGACGTGCTAAGTATTCAATTGCCGAATTATTTGATGGAATATTTTTGACTATTTGAACAATTAAAAATGATAGCATAAAGCCAATGCTACCGCCGATTAAAGCAAAAAATGATGATTCAGTAATAATTTGTTTTAATATTTGATCTTTTTTAGCTCCCAATGCCATTTTGATTCCAATATCTCTTGTTCTATGTTTTATTGAAGCATACATTATATTAGCCAGTCCTACACCAGAGATAATTAATGTTAAAGAGCCTATTAACCCCAAAAAAATTTGTATGCCTATAAAAATTTTATTAATTATTTTATGATTTTCTGTTATATCCCAGATAGAAAGTGTCATTTTATCATTTTTGTCGAACTTATATTTTTTACTTAATACTTCATATAATCTTTTTTTTACATATTTAGATTTTTTATCATCTCTTAATGATAGTACTATATTATTGTAATATTTTCTATTGAACATACTTAGATATGTTGTATATGGTATATATGCTTTATTATTATCCATATTGTTATAGTTAGAATTTTGGAGTTTTTCTTTTAATACCCCTATTACTGTAAAGGGAATTCCTTTTATATATAGAGTTTTACCAACTGGGTTCTCATTATCGAAAATTCTTTCAGCAACTTTCCAGCCTAAAAAAATAACTTTACGTTTTTCTATAACATCATTTTTATTGATGAATCTACTGCCGGTTTTAGGTATTTGGTTTCTTATTTCTCCAAATTCTGCATTGACACCAACAAGCAGGATATTTTTGGTATTTCTTCCATATTTAACAGGCGTGCCCCAGGAATTGTATTCTCCGCTTATATATTCTATTTCAGGAATATTGTTTATTATTAATTTTAAATCTTCAGTAGTAAGATTAATATTTCTTCCCTGAGGTAATCCGTTATAAGGTATACTGGTTTGTCCGCCCCAGACTACCATAATATTATTGCCAATACCTTTATCTGCTTTTGTTAATTGTGTTTTAAGCCCTTCACCAAAAGCTAATAATATTACAACTGTCAGAGTTCCCCATCCTAAGGCAAAAGCAGTGAGAAAAAATCTTTTTGAATGAGTTTTAAATTCTTTTATTGCCATATGAAAAAAATATAAATTTTTCATAACTACCACCTCAAAGCTTCAACTGGATTAAGTTCAACAGCTTTTTTAGCAGGGGAATAACCTGATAAAAATGCAATTATTCCTAAAATAGAAACTGATACAATTACTACAAGAGGAGAAATAGTGGGAGAACCGATATATTCTTTAATATCAATGCTTTTTAGTAATTCACATATAGAAACGCTTATTAAGAATCCAATAGAACCACCTATTGTTGATAGAATAAAACTTTCAAATATGAATTGTAAAAATATGGCTTTTCTCTTTATTCCAATGGCAAGTTTAATCCCAATTTCTTTTGTTCTTTCTTCTACAATTACATTCATAATATTTGCTACTCCGATACCCGCTACAATTAAGGTAAATAATCCCACTATGCCTAAAAAAATTTCCATTCCTAAGGTAAATGAGTTAATAAATTTTTCCATTTCACCAGTATCCCAATAAACTATTGTTTCAGTATCATTGGGGTCAAAGATTTTAGTTTTTGAAAAGGTTTTTCTTATGTTATTAATACAAGTTTGATTTAATTCAGGATTTGTAGTAGTGAAAACAAAATTATTGAGGTATTTTTTATTGAATAATGCCATAAATGTTGTAATGGGTATAAATGCTTTATCTTCATCTCTGCCACTATAAGATGAATTTTGAATTTTATGTTGTAAAATTCCAATTACGGTAAAAGGCGTATTTTGTATTAGTATTTGTTTTCCGATAGCATCTTCTTCTCCGAACAGAGTTTTTTTAAGTTTATCTCCTAAAAAAACTACTCTTCGTTTCTTTTGAATATCTATTCTATTTATGAACCTTCCACCTTTTTGAGCAAAAACATTTCTCATTTCGCCCCATTGAGGTTCTATTCCAGCAACTTGTACCAGTATATTTTGCTTTTTATATTTTGTTGGTATGTCCCATGTTCTCATTTCTCCAGAAATTGATTTAAGTTCTTTCACATTTTGTAAAAGTATTTTTTCATCATCTAATGAGAAATGGATTTGTCTTCCTTTTCCGTAACCTTTATAAGGTAATGAAGTTGCACCTGGCCAGATGATAACAATTTGTTCTCCCATGCCGTGCATATTTTTTAACATTTGGATTTTTAATCCTTCACCAAAAGAAATTAACAATATTAGAGCGGTAGAACCCCAAATAATTCCGAATAGAGTTAGAAATACTCTTAATTTTTGTTTTTTTAAATCATTAAAAAATTGTATTAGATAGAGTTTAAGCATTTATGAAATCTCCTTTGGAGGTCTTTCAACAATTTCCTCTCCTAATTTAACTCCAGAGATAATTTCAGTATTCATACCATCACTAATACCCACTTTAACTTTTCTTTTTTCTATTTTCTGAGTTGCTTTATCAACTAATACTTCAACCCAGGTTGAGTCTTCATCATAATGAATTAATCTTTCAGGAATAATCAATACATCATTTTTTTGATTTATTATAACTTCAGCATTTGCAGAATAGCCAGCTTTTAATTTTTTACCGCCTGTGTCTACTATATCGATTTCTATTGCAAAAGTAGTATTGTTGCCGTCTTTTTTTGCTTTTGGGGAAATTTTTGTAACTATCCCTTTTACTTTTACATTAGGTAAAGCACCAATTTTTATGTTAGCAGTCATTCCTTCCTTTATCTTACCAATATCAATTTCGTCAACTTCTCCTTTGAATATTAGATCATTCATATCTGCTATAGATAATAAATTAGTGCCAGGTTGGTAAGATGTTAGTGGTACTACAGGATCGCCTTCTTCAACCAAAATTTCAAGAATAGTGCCGGAAATAGGGGCTGTGATTATATTATTTACTTCTTTATTTTTTTCACTAATATTTCCTTTTGAAATTAATATCAATTTATCCTTTGCCATTTCATAGTTTAATTTTTTTGTTTCATAAAGATTTTTTATATCTTCGAATTCTTTATCAGAAATTAAATTTTTCTTTTTTAATTCTAATGCTCTATCGTATTGTTTTTTTGCTGTATTAAATTCAATTTTACACATTTGTACTGTTTTTTTAGCTTGAATAAGCTCTATAGGGGTAGGATCAGGGTAAATTTCAAATAAAGGAGCTCCTTTTTTTACCAAATCTCCAACTTCTACATATTTCTTTTTGATTATCCCAGCAATTTTAGATTTTACAGATATTTCCTTCCTTGGTTTAATCTGTCCAATTGGGATGGCTTTAATAATTATGGTATCTTTTTTGACTTTTACTAATGTAATTCCTGTATCATTTGCTTTTCTTTTGTTATTAATACTAAAAAATACCACTATAAAAATGATAGCGATTAAGATAACTCCTATAATTTTTTTCATATTTTCTCCTTTTTTTATTTAATTTCGTAGATTTTATTAAAAATGTTTCAAAAAAGTTATTGATTGTGAAAAAAAAAATTTGACAAATTTGAAAAAAAAGATAAATTATTATTATGGAAAAAACAAAAATAGTGATTTTAGATACTTCAAAAAACAATTTAAAAATATATAAGGACATTTTTAAGCATAAATTATTTGAGGTTATTTATAGTAACTCCTGTAATGAATTATTAAAATTGGTAAAAAATAAATTTGTTCCTCATATTATAATTATAAATAAAACATGCTGTGATTGTGATGCTTATGATTTTGTGATAGAGCTTAAATTAATAAAGCACTTACTTAATACAACTTTTATATTAATAGTAGATAAATTAACAAAAGCAGAATATTATAAAGGTTTGTCGTTAGGGGTGTTTAAATTTCTGGAGGATCCTGTTGATAAAGAGGAATTACTTATTCATATAAATTATATAATAAGTATGAGAGAAGTACAGGTAAAAATTATCAATGAAGTACTTGAATATTTGAAAGGAATTTTAATAGAAAATACAAAAGTAGAGAAGCATACAAAATTTTTAAAAGAGATAATATCAGGATATGAGTATATACCTCAAACAATTAAACAATTATCTAAAATAAATGAGGAAACTTCTGAATCTACGTTTAAAATTTTAGAAAAAGTCGATCAGATTTATGAACTTGTTGATATTATAAAAAAAGCAATAATTCCTATTAAAAACGATAATAATTATAAAGAACAGGTTGATCAAATTGAATCTGCTTTGGATAGATTAGATACTTTAACATTGGATATTATAACTTATTCCCAATTTCAGGATATTACATCCCAGCAAATAAATTATGCAAATTCTATTATTAATAATATTGAGAAATTGTTGGGGAAATTGTTATCATATTTTGGAGAGAAAGTCTTAACGGTCTCCAAATTAAATATAGAAGGAACGTTTGATCCAAAAGCTACGATTAGAATTAATAAAGTTAAACAGGTAGAAATTGATAATTTAATAAAAATGATTAAAAATGAAAAAAAGTATTAATTGGTCATTTGAAATAACTATCACTGATTTTGATGCTTTTATAAATAGAATGGATCTTTTTTTTAAAAGTAATGCTTATAATACAAAAATAGATAATAATGTTTTTCATTTTTTTTCTACATTCAAGCCAATTTCAAATAAAAGATATTTGGATATGATTGATGGAGGGAGTTTTTCTTTTTTTCATAAAAGAGAAGATGAATATGATATTGAAATTAGGATTAATATTACAAGAATGTTCTATTTTTGGGTTTTTGGTCCTTTTATATTAGTTTTGACAATGCTGATTTATAATTATCTTATTAATCCTTTTTTTCAGTTTAATTGGATAAAATTAGCTGTAATTATATTAAGTTTCAGTGGATATTTTTACATTAAAATACAAATTCCTAAAATAAAAGCTTTTGTAGAAAATCTTCTTTGGGATTTTGTTTAATAATTCATTTAGTAATTTGTTTAAAAGCAGTCTTTTTATTATGTAATTCATTATATGGTAATTCAAAAATTATTAGAAATGATTTGTTATTTTTTTAATATAATATTGCTTATCGTAGCAGCTAAGTTTGGTTGAGTTAAAATATCATCTTTTAATGTGAAATCTTTAAGAAGAGCTAAAAATCATTTGTTAAAATGTTAAGCTATAGTTTTTTAAATGTAATGTTATTTGTTTACTGTTTAATAGTAAGTATATTGTATTATAATATATATAAATTATGATTGAGAACTGTTGTAGCTGTTAATTATAAGCTCATTAGATTAAATGGAAATTAATATTAGATAAAATTAATTGTGAATTTGATTAGGAATTATTAGAAAAATACAGCGCTCCTATTCCTTGATTTGTTGTATTTGAATAACAATAGAGCAAATGAAGAATATTCTGATAATGTGGAGGTTCTATTAGGAATTCATTGTTTGCTGCAATACTTGAGAAATAAGAAAAATTAAAATTGTTTTTGTCGAAGTAAATGTAGCTAAATATAGCAGAAATTAATTCTTCAATAAATTAATACTATAATTGAAGTATTGCGGCTAACTAAGGGGAAAGTAAGATAAATAAAATATAAAAATAGTCAGCAAAAAAATATTTATAAAAAGTTATTTTTTTTTATAACATTGTTGACATTATATTGTTTTTTTATATAATAAAATTAGATTGGTTATAAAATTTTGATTATTTGTTATAAATGTAAATGAGGAAATAGAGAGTATATTAGTTGATTGGAGGGTAAATTAAATATTTTTGTTATGTTTTATAATTAATGGTAGAAAAGGGGTAAAGATATGGCAAAAATATTTTTTGTTATCTTTTTGTGTTATTTTTCTTTATTAGCTGATTGGAATATTTTGAGACAGGGAAAGATAAAGGGGAATATAGATGATGTGTTTATTTTTGGTAGTTCAATTTATATTGGAGGAGATTGTTTATATAGGGCAAGTATTCCTGTAGTTAGTGATTTTGAAAAAATTTATTCTCAGGATTTTATTAATTTTAGTGCAAATAATAAAAGAATATTTGCTATAAGATATAAAGATGATGAAATTTATTATTCAGATAATTATGGAATTTCATGGGAATCTATTAAATACGGTGGAAAAAGTATTTATTGGAAAGAAATTTTTACAGTAAACGATAGTGTGACAATTGCAGTCGGAGATACTATTGCTAAAACAATTGATGATGGCAATACGTGGTTTATATGGGCTGATGGGCTACAGCAAATTGATAATTACACTTTCTATGATTTATATTTTCAGAATGAGAATACAGGAGTAGTAGTGGGTAAAAATAGAGATAATAATAAATTTTATATTTTTAGAACTAATGATAATGGCCAATCGTGGGATACAGTTTATATATCATCAAAAACATCATATAATAAAGTAGATCTTTTTTTTGTTAATTCTTCCAGGGGGTGGATTTCTTTTTCTACTTCTTATGGATGTGATTCTATATATATGACAAATGATTCAGGCAAAACATGGGAGGGGCTATATTATTATAAAGATAATGATTTGAGGCCTACGAAATTATTTTTTGTTTCTAATGATACCGGATTTGCTATTGGTAAGATACGTTCTCCTTCAAAACCGGCACTTATGAAAACAGTGGATGGGGGGCATAATTGGTATATTTTGGATACATTACAATATAATCCAATTGCTATTTTTGTAGAGAATAATATCGTTTATATTGGTTGTTATTATGGAATCCTGGAAAAATATGAAAATAATGAACTTATAAATTTATCATTAAAATCAGAATCTTTTGAATATACCTGGGTAGTTAACGGAAGTAATAAAACTACATTTTTTATTGGCAATTATAGTGATTATTCAATATTGAAAACCACAGATATTGGGAGTAATTTTTCAGATATAGAGACTCCTTTTAAACCTTATAGAATTTATTTTTTTAATGATTTTTCAGGAATAGGTGTATCTTCATCTGGAAAAAAAATATATTATACTGATGACGGTGGTAATTCATGGGAATATTTTTCAAATTCGTTCAGTAAATCTTGGAGGGATATAATTTTTCTTAATGATACCATAGGATGGTTATTGGGAGATTCCATTATTCAAACAAACAATAGTGGTAAAAAATGGTTCGATATTTCAAATAGACTTCCCACTAATATTATGTTGAGAAAGGGCTGTATAGTTAAGGATAAAATATATTTATGTGGTTATGATGAAATAAATAAAAGTGCTATTATTTTAGTTTCAGAAGATACTTGTAAATCATTTACTACATTGTATAATAGCAGTGGATATGCGTACTATATTTATTTTGTTAATACTAAAGTAGGATATTGTAGTAATAAATATAGATTATTGAAGACAGTGGACTCTGGAATTACATGGGATACAGTTTATACTTTCCCTACATCAGAATATATATATGCTATATATTTTTATAATAATGATATTGGTTGGGTAGGTACGGATGAAGGTTTTATTTATAACACCTTATATGGTGGCGCTTCTTTTGTGAAGGAAATTGAACATGATGATCATATTAATCATTTTTTTTATGCAAACAATACTTTATTTGCTACGGGAGATAATGGATTTATTGCTCGGCGTAATTTGGATTCTGTTTATGTTATTTTGGACAAAGGATGGCATTTAGTCTCTTTTCCTTTAAATTTATTTGATAATACATTTAATAATATTTCGGATGATATTACACCATTTTACAATAGCCAAAATAATAGCAATATTTATATCTGGAAAGAGGGAATATCTGGTTATGTGGTTCCCGATAATTTAATAAATACTCAAGCTTATTTTATTTATATATGGCAAGATAGTACTGTTTTAGATTTTTATGGAGAATTGGTTAATAATGATAATTTTATATTTGATATAACAAAATCCTCAAATAGTGAATATTGTGGTTTAAATCTTATTCCTAATCCTTATAATGATACAATAGATTTTCAATTAATTTATTCTAATTCTGACATTGATAATAAATACTGGATATGGACAGATTCTGGCTATGCTTTTTATCCCAATGGTGGAAGAAGTAATTTGATATATCCCACAGAAGCATTTTGGGTTTGTTCAAAAAAAGAGAATGGTAGTTTAGTAATATCTAAACCTTATGATTATGTTCCAAAAATGAATAAAAGTAATTTTAATTTATTATGGAGGATAAAAATTGTTCAGGATAGTATTATGGATGCAAATAATTTTTTAGGAATATATAAAAATGCGAGTGATAGTTTAGATTTATATGATATGCAGGAAGTCCCATCTTTGAAAAATAGTGAGTTAAATTTATATTTTATAAATAATGGTCAGAGATTGATGCAATGTGTAAATAGAAATTCAATGATATATAAAGGAACTATTCAGTCGACTAAACTGGATACAGTAAAAGTATTTTTTTATCCTGTGGTTTCTAATGGAGAAAAATTGGTATTTAATATAAATAATACTATTTTTGATATATATGATACTTCCTATATAGAAATGATTAAAGACGATACAATTGTAAATTTTGATATATCTATTGAAGGTTATACAAAATTTAAAGAAAATGAGGTAGTTATAAGACAAAATGAAATAATATGTTTTCCAAATCCTTGTAAGGATTATTTATATATAAAAAATAATACTGGTAATAAATATGATTTACTTTATATTTATGATGCGACAGGAATGTTGTTATTAAAAACAGATATTAATTTAGTTGGTAATTCTATTAAAAGAATAGACTATTTCGCTAAGTTCTCATCAGGTATTTATTTTATTCGGCTAAGAGGTAAACATATTCAAAAAAAATTGAAAATAGTTAAAGTAAGATAATTTATTGATAATTTTTATGGAATTGGTAATTGATTTTTTGAGAAGATGGAGTTATATTAATTTTTATGAAAAAATTGCTTGTTATTATCCAGGATAGATTATCTGATTTAGTTAAAAAAGGCGAGATTACTCCGTTGTATTATAATCCAGGCAATTATTTTGATGAAATTCATTTGATTATGACGAATGATGATTATATTAATCCTGATAATATCAAAATTACAGTAGGAGATGCAAAATTATATATATATAATATTCCTGTAACTATTTTTAATCCGTTCTCTGTTATGAAAATGCAAAAAAAAGGAATAAAGATTGCTCAGAGGGTTAAGCCTGATATAATAAGATGCTATGGTCCTTTTATAAATTCTTTCTTAGGGTATCATATAAAAAAATATATAAACAAGCCTTTATTGGTCTCATTACATATAAATAATGATCTTTCTATTAGAAAGTTATCTCTTAAAAGATTTAAGTTAATAAAATGGTTATTTGCTGTGTTTCATAAATATATAATTGAAAAACCAGTTATGAAAAATGCTGATCTTTTAGTCCCAGTTTATACAAGTATACTGCCATATATTTATAGTTTAAATAAAAAAGCAAATGCCAGAGTTCTTTATAACATCATTGATATTAAATCTATTAAAAGAAAAGGTGATTATAGTTTGCATAAGCCAATGAGATTTCTTTATACAGGAAGGTTAATAAAATATAAAAATCCATTAAATATTATTAAGGCTTTAGAGAATATTGAATATGATTATGTCTTTGATATTTATGGAGATGGGCCTATTAAAAATGAATTACACAAATATATAGAAAAAAGGCAGTTATCAGATAAAATAAAATTAAAAGGTTTTATAAAGAATTCAGATATATTATCAAAATTATGTGAATATGATATATTTTTGATACATTCTTTGTATCATGAGATTTCTAAGACTGTTTTAGAAGCAATGGCTGCTGGGTTGCCTATTATATTAAATAATCTTAAGGATGGTTTTATTACTGAGTATAATAAAAATGTAGTTTTAAAAGTAGAGAATGCCCCAGAGAGTTATAGAAAAGCTATTCTATTTTTAATTGAAAATAAAGAAGAACGGGAAAGATTAGGGCATAATGCTTATAATTATTATTATGATTTTTTAAATGCTAATAAGATGGAACATGAATGGTTGGAGATTTTTAACAAGTATATCAAATAAAAATATCGTTTATTTTATTAATATGATTTTGTTGATAGGGGATTTATTTATTATTAAGATTATACTTTTATTATTTGATATTAAATTGATTAATCTTTTCCCAAATATATTAATAGAAAAAGCAAATTTTTTATATAAAATTTCTTATTCGGGTATTTGGATATATTTTTTAATTATATTGTTGTATAGTTTTATAAAACAACATAATAGCATGCATATTCTTTTGTTGCATATAAATATTATTGGAATTCTGGCAATCAATATTTTATGTGCAATATATCATAGTCATGTGCTGTATAGTATTAAGGTTTTTGTTAATGCAATTTATATCCCTTTCCTTTTAATTTTATTATTTACAGAGATTCTTAAATGGAAAGTTTTAAAATCAAAAAAAGTTTTATTGTAAAATCTTTTTTTGCTATTCTGAGCATGTTTGTCTTTATTTGGCTGATTTTACCATATAGATTTTTATATAGTTTTGAAATTTTTTATACCAGGTTTTTATATTATATTTTGAAAGTATTTCTCCCTGAAATTTCTCAAAAAGCATGTATATTATCATACCATAATATATATTTGAAAATTATATTGGAATGTACTGGTATTTTTTATCATATAATTTTTGGAGGATTGATTTTTAATTTAGAGTTAAGATTTTTTTATAAAATTTGCTTATTTTTTTTATCAGTGTTTATTCTGCAATTATTCAATATAATAAGATTTTATTTATTATTTACTGTAAAGATGGATTTTTTATTACTGCATGATGTATTGTGGAATGGATTTTTTTTGATTTTAGCTTCTATTCTGTGGGTATTTATTTTGAAAATATCTTATAATAGGAGGTTATAATATGAAAAGGGCATTATTCTGGGTTATTATTTTATTTTCTAAAATATTGGCTCAAAGTCCACCTCCACCACCGCCTATTCCACGAATTCATAATGTCCCAATAAAATTAGATTTGATATTTTTATTTATTGCATTATATTTTTATTATAAAATTGTAGGTAGGAAAAAATGAATAAATCTTTATTAATTTATTGATTTAAAAATTTTTTGTATTTGTCAAAATAATAAATTATTAGCCTTATTAAGATTTTATGATTATATTATTGAAAAGTAATTAGTTATTACTAATTATATAAAAAAGAATAGATTATTAGCTGGAGATATGCCAAAAGGGGAGACCCTATAAAATTAAATTTAAACAAAGGGGTAATTATTATGATTTGGCAGAGGGTATCTTAGATAAAAAGAAAAAGAAGCACAATTTATGTAATTATAAAAAATGGGGGTGGTAAGTTTATACTTTCTTTATAAAATTGCTTCTGGCATTATAAAATTTAGTTTATAAATATCTCAAATTTTCCAAACGTTGCTTCATTTTATCCTGAGCCGATGAATCTCCAATGATTTTTTTTAGTTTGTCTGCTTTGTTAATATTTTTCAATAATGCTGGTAATCATCATATTTTGTTATAAATATGTCTTTAAGAGGCTTGCTATCGAAATGTTTTGCAATAGGAATGTTACGCATGTAAAAAATAGTTGCTAAAATATCATATATAGTAACATGATTTATTTTAAAGCCTTTTTTTATATTTTCCCATAAATCAAAATTAAATCAAAATTGCCGCCTGATGAAGCTGATAAAGTATGAGTAAAAGTACCTTTTTTACTTCATCAAAACCATGATCAGATATAATAATTAAAGTGCCATTTTCTTTTAATAGAAGGCGATATAGTTTCCAATTAATTTACCAAAAAAACATATATCTTTTTTGATTGTGTCATTAAACCTTATATCGTTTTGATAATAATGATATTTTAAATATGAATGTGATAGGAGATCTATTAATTGAAGGTAAACTGCATAAACTTTTGATGTTTTCTTTATTATATAATATTTTAGGAGTTCATTATACACTTTATCCTGTACATAAGTCATTTTAAAATCAGCATATATATTATAACTGTATGATTTTTTACTTTTATAAAATTTTTTATATTCTTTTTTTCATCTAAATTAAAAGATAAATTTATTTCTTCTTTGGATATTAAAGAGAGATATTTTGCGATTTTTGATAAATTGTTAATTTCAGAATCAGAGTATATTAATTTGTAATTTCCATTTTGCGTAATATATATATATATAATGAGTAGCGTTATAGAATAAAATTCCCCCTTGGTATAATAAAGCTTTTAATATTTCCTATATTATATTCTCCAAAATTTATTATGCCATGTTTGTCTGGTTTAATTCCAGTAGCAATAGAAGTCCATATTAATGGAGATAATACAGGGGGTTAAAGTTGATAATTTGCCAAAATTTCCATTTTTTTATTAAATACTAAATATGTGGTAACTTATTTTGTAATTTGTCAATTAATTGAAGTTCTAATGCATCTATGCCGATAAAAAAAATTCTTCCATTCAAATATTTAATCCTTTTTTATTATTATATATCATGGTTTTCTATATTTAT
>CAYLKS010000055.1:0-7299 GCA_964384205.1 uncultured bacterium
CAATCAACAAAAAGGATTTGAACTATTTATAAATATTCTTAAAAAATACAAAATTACAAAATGGACATTAATAACAGCTCTTCCTCTTTATTGGGAACCCAAAACAGAAGTTTTCATAAAGCCAACAACAGCAAAAAATATATTACAATATTTTGAAATTAAAAACCTGAAATATTCACCAACTCCCTATTATGAATTTTATTCAGGTTATAGAAATTTTATCAATGAAATAAAAAGCATTGCTAATCCTTCTATTGCCAAAAATAATGCAGAATTTTCCAGTTTCTTAATGATGGCTATAAATATAATAAATAAAAAATAAAAATTTAACTATCTAAATTATTATTCTAATCTTAAAAAAATATAACCTAAAACATAAATGAATTCCCCTACCATATAAAGGATAGGGGAATTCGTTATAAATTAATTTACTAAGTAAAAATTACCTTTTGAAACTTTCCATTTATTATCAAAAAAGCCTATTGCTATTTTACCTTTTCCATTAGATTTATAAATTTCCGGAGTTATAAAAATAAAATCTGGCATACCAAATCCAGGATGCAGATATGGAATACCATAAAAGCTGCGCATACCTGCTATGCCAGTACCACCTATTACAGCAACTAAATTATTATCTGTCTCTTCTAAAGGATAAATAAACATCCCACCTATATCATCTCTTTTTATTTTTTTCTTCTTAATAATAAGCCTATTATTTTCAATTTGTATTGGTGATTTCTCTGAAATTAAATGTTTATAAGCAAGGTTAGTATTTTTATTACCATATAAAATTATATTTCTTCCAGCAAAATTTCCTTTTAAAAATTCTTTATCAGAAATAACAGTAGGGCTTCCATTTCCTTGATACCAAAAATACTGAGCATCAAAAATTGCTTTATTTTTTGCCCATTTATTCTCCATCTCATTTCCAGAAGTACCATAAACAAGAACAAAATTATGTTTAAAGGCTTCTTTAAAAGCCCCATATCTATGCGGCCCTTTGTCAAATAAAGACGGTCTATTAATTACATTCCATTTATTGCCACTAAATCCAAGCCATAAAGTATCATCTTTAGGCCATGGTATACTATCAATTGCAATGCTATCAACAAAAACAGAAATAAAATCTTCTTTCTTTGCAAAACAAGATAAATCAATAGAAAATACTTTTATATTTTTTGTAGTTGCTTCAAATAAATTCAATCCTTCTTTGAAGTTAATATCAATCTTACTAATTTCCAATGGATTAATCTGTGAATAAACGTTAATCCAATAATAAGAATTAGAAATTTCGGGATTTACTGTAGTAAAACGAATATGTTTTATATTCTTATTATTATATCTAACATGTCTTGCTGCAAAATCAAACAATGGCGGCCAATCAACACATGCTGTTCCAGGAAATTTTTCATCATTATCCCACCAATGTCCAGCACCTGCTTCCCAGTGATACCTAAAATCTTTATGAAAATTCTTCAAACTATCTACCATAGTATACGACTGCTCAATTGGAACAACTTTATCATCTATTCCATGAATAATATAAATTCCGAGATTTTCATAGTTTTTAATAAAAGCAAAAGTATTATCTACATTAAATGCACGTCTAAAATATATTTCAAAAGGAGATTCAAATTCTTTTTTATAAAATTGTGGCAAATATGACCAGAAAGTAATCCAACCAGCAGAAGGAGCAATTACTGCAAATCTATCAGGATAAATAGAACCAAGGTACCAGGTACCATGTCCTCCCATAGAATGGCCTGTTAAATAAACTCTATCTCTATCAATATTTAAACTATCAAGAGCTATATTATATACTTCCATAGCATCTATTCTTCCCCAATCTTCCCAATCAAAACCATAAGGGCCTCTATTAGTTGGCGAGACTATATATGCCCATGATTTAGAAGAATAAGATGATGCCTGATTAAAAGATTCTACATCAGCTCCATGAACAGACAAAAACAAAGCTTTTTTATCATTATCTCTCACTAATGGAGGATTTATTGTATAATACTGAACCGAACTATCAATATTACTCAAAAATGTTCTTTTATATACACTCGAAGAATCTTTAACATTTATAATAATTTCAGAACTGTCAAGCACAGTATTATTATAAAGCAAATATAATTTAAAAATATATTTCCCTACTTTATCAGCAACTTTATCTCCTTTAAGTACAATAGGAAACTTTCTAACTGTTGAAGATTCTATTGTAGATAGTTTATTCATAAAATTAACATTCAATTCTTTATTAAAAACTTTCAACTGTAAGTTATTTTTAACTTCATCTGTTGCATTGATAATATTAATACCTGCAAAATGATTTACTTTCTCTCCTATCAATATATCTGGCAATGTGCTTCCTTTTGGATTAATATATACCCCTTCATCTATTCGGTGAAAAATAATTTTAGCATTTCCTCTATTAGATTTAAATACAAATAGCTTATTATTATCAATAATATTTACAGGAGTAAAAGAATAACTAAAATCAGGTTCCCATGGTTCAAATTCATCTTTCCACATATATCTATTACCAATATAAGCATCCCCATTGTAATAAAACATATCTATTCCTCTGGCCTCCACTAAATAAAAACCATTTTTAGCCTGAGGTACAGAATAAAAAAGATAAACACCTCTTAATTCTCTACCTTTAAACCATCCCTTATCATCTGATTCTATCTTTTCAAATTTTGTATAATCAATCTTTTTATCTAATACAATATCCCACAAAACTGAGTCATGAGGAAGTATTGTAGATGATCGCGAAACCTTTTTGTAATAAACGCTTTTAACTGTATCAGAGATAATACTCTGAAAATCAGCAAAAACAATGCTACTCAACATTAGAATAGCCAAAAAAATAAAATAATACCTTTTCATTAAAAACTCCTTTCTTTTTTTCCTAAAAATAAAAAATTTTAATTTAAAAATCAATATTATAATAATTATAATAAATCTAAAATTTCTTTAACTTTACTTTCATGAAACCTTAGATCATTCATTATAAAATTCACAAAATCATTATGTTCTGCAAGAACCATAACTTCTCTATAATCATCTATGATTTTTTCTCCTCTAATATCATCTTTTTGTTTGCTTTTTAAAATATCCTCAGCAGCTATTCTTTTATATTCTATAAATTTATTCAAATAGTCTTTTATACTCAAATCTGGTAATTCTTTTTTTAATATTTCAATTGCAAAGTCATATTCTGCGTCTCCACTACTTTCAAAAACTGAATTAAAATCATCTTTTTTATTATATATCTCTATAAATTTCTCATAAAATCTTAACAAAGCATAATAAGAAAGAAAAAAAGTATAAGTTTCAATTCCTTTTAATCTATTTTTCTCCAATAAATAATTCTTACCAATACCTTCTATATCTTTATAAGTGTAATATTCTTTAATTTCTTTTACATTTTGCAATTTTTCCCGTGCTGATAATACATATTCCATAATATCTTTTCTAAAAATCTCATAGACCAGCTTATTTCTCCTGGCTTTATCTCGTTTTTTATATTTGATACTATTTCTAAGAATCATAAAAAGATCATCAGAAAGTACCCAGCCGGGGATAATTTCATTATAAGCCGGAGATACATCCTTAAAAACTGTTTGGGGCAAATTAATCAAAGAAAATGGCATTTCAATTTTCTGTGGTAATAACAAAACACCTGTAGCAACAATAGAATACGGAGCTTTAATTGTATTTCCTGGAAATTTGATATTAACACCTAACCCCCAGAACATACCTTCCCCAATCCATATTTCCTGATCAGGAGCTTTTGCAGTATGGTTAGAACCAATATTGGCTCCATAACCTATATTACCTTTACCTTCTGGCCAGAATGCTGCTACTAACAAAGATTGATGATGCATCGCAACAAAAGGGCCACAAAATGAAGAAGTAATTTCCCCTTCAGCAAACACACTATTTGGCCCTAAAATACTTAAAGTCAATTTACCATGCCTTTCAACTGTGCTATATTCAAGCATAATGCTCTTTTTCACAATGCTAAGGCTTTCTACTTTAGCGCCCCATTGTATTAATGATTCTTCTATTAAAACCCCATCTCTCAATTCCACCGGCTCTTCAATGCTTCCCCATATCACACTATTTCTCAATGCAGATATATTTTCTATTTTAGTACCTGAAGAGATGTAAGTATTTTTTATTTCTCCAGAATTTTTAATTAAAACCTTCTCTCCAACATAACCAATATCCAACTTCAAATTTCTATTATAAATCAAATTCGCATCATCTATTCTTTTTCTAATATCCTCTTTATGAGCATAAAGTGCCATATATTTTGCTTCATCCAACAATAAATCTTCATAAACCAATACCTGACGACTTTTTACCTCATTAGTTGCTTGAATCCACTTACCAATTATAATCTCACGATAATCTTCAAAAGCAAGTTCACCACAATTTGATATAACAGTATAATTATCAATGAAATAATTATTTATCAATTTTACATCTTTAATAAAACAGAAATCTCCTATAGTTGAATTTTGAATTGTTGAAAAAAATATACCAGAATTTTTGTCCATTTTGCCAATAGTTACATTTCCTACAAAAAAATTATTCCAGATATATTCTGGCTTAAAATCATTACTAACATTAATTTTCGACCAATCAGTAGAAAAATTACCCTGCCTGATTAGAAGTGCTACCTCTTCAAATCTTAAAGGCCTTATATTAGTTAATTTCTCTATTTTGTTAATATAATCACTAAAAGTACTATTTTTCAGCTTATTTATAATATTGATAGTCATTTTTCCAACATAGCCCTTTCAAAAAATTCAAGATTTAAATTTTTACTTTCAATCTCTTTAAAATATTTAACAGTTCCAACTTTAAGCTCCATAGTAGCTTCATCATCACAAACAATCAAAGCTTTAGGGTGAAGTTGCAATACAGAAACAGTCCATAAATGATTTACACCTTCTTCAATGGCATGATGCAAAGCTCTTGCTTTTTTATACCCATTAGCAAGTATCATAACCTCTTTAGCATCCATAACTGTCCCAACTCCAACAGTTAAAGCATATTTAGGTACTTTGTTAATATCATTATCAAAAAATCTTGAATTCGCTAAAATCGTATCATAAGTTAAAGTCTTTATTCTCGTACGCGATGCTAAAGAAGACCCAGGCTCATTAAAAGCAATATGTCCATCTGGACCTATTCCACCAACAAATAAATCAATACCTCCATAAGATTCAATACGTTTTTCGTACTCCTCACATTCTTTTTCAAAATCTTCAGCATTCCCATTTAAAATATTCACATTCTCTTTTTTTATATCAATATGATTAAAAAAATTATTCCACATAAACGAATGATAGCTTTCAGGATGCTCCTCAGGTAATCCAACATATTCATCCATATTAAAAGTAACAACATTTTCAAAGCTAACTTTCTTTTCTTGATTCAATTTTATCAATTCTTTATACATTCCCAGAGGAGTCGAACCTGTGGGTAACCCCAATACAAAAGGTTTCTCTGGACTTGGGCCAAATTCCAAAATCTTACCTGCAACATATAGCGCAGCCCATCTACTCATTTTATCATAATCTGGCAAAATCAATAAACGCATTATACCTCCTTTTTTAAAAAAAATTAAATATATTTATCACGTTTGTCAAGAAATTTATACATATTATAAAAATTATATAATCCTAATTTATAAATCAATCAATTACTATATATCATTACATAGCAAATAACATACCTATAAGTGCTCCCCAAAGGATACTAACATAAGGATTGCTGGTTATAGGACATGAACCAGTTCTACATCCAATAAATTTATAATAAAGAAAGCCAGCTGCTGCTCCTATAACAGCTCCAATAAAAATCTTCATAAATCTCCTCTTTGTTAAATTCATAATAAACATTTATAATATAAAATATTATTTATGTCAAGTATTTTTCGAGGTAAGTTTTAATATCAAAAAAGATAAAATATACCTTTGATCATCTCTATTAATAAAATTAATATTATCATCTTATAAAAAAAATTAATATCATTCAAAAAAATATCAATTAAAAAAACTATTATCCTGAATGAATTAAATTTTTATATAAAATTTTTTGATAAATACAATATTTCTTTTTCCTACCTTATTCTTAGCAATCGATGAAAAAATGCCAATAATTTTTAATATTTCGTAACTAATTGATTTTTAAGAAGATATTATTTGAAAAAATTAATATAAAATCAAAAAAAATAGAAAAAATACTTGTAAAACCGAATGTCAGACTATCATATGGTTTTATGAGATCAAATGTAAATTTATTTATTGTTTTATTTAACTTATCTTTATTCAAAAAAATAGATAAGTTCCACATAATGTATCGCTAAATCTTTCAAAGATAAATTTCTGAATTTTTTATCTATTTTCATATTTTTCAAAGCTTGTAAATCAGCATTGTCAATTTTTTCAGAGAGTATTTTTATTTTTGCACCATAGGATTCAAATATATCGGTAAAATGTTTTTTCCTTAATCTGTTATGATAACTTATTTTATTTTTTATAAAAAAATTCCATAACCATTCCGGGTATTTAAGAAAATTAACATTGCTTATTTTCTTATCAAAACTTTTGTAATGATCATGTAATCCTATTGCATGATAAACAATGCCATTGTTTTTCAGAATTCTCTTTGATTCTTTTGTTAAATCGTGAATTACATATTCTTCCACATGTTCTAAAACAGCATAAGTAAATACAATATCTACAGATTTATCAGGTAATCCTGTTTTTGCTGCATCTCCCGGAGCATAGTATATAATATTTGCTTGTTTTAGAATTTCTTCCACTGAATTAAGTTCATTTAACCTCATAAGTTTTGATAATATTATATGTTTAGCAATAGAGAAACTTTCTGCAATATTATCTGCTTGTTTTATCATTTCAGAGATAGTTTGTTTTACTAATTTTAATCTCAAATGTTTCACATGGTCGTATGTATGAATTGTTTTTGCTCCGAGAAGATAAAAAAGAATAGGAGCAATGGGTTCCCATCCAGTACCGACCTCAAAAATTATTGAATCTTTAATATTTTTAATTTTATTTAATTTTTTTATATGGTTAATTTTTATTGTTATATGTTATATTTTTAGATATTGTTTCAGGAGTATGTTTCTATAATAAAAAATTTATTCTTTCGCCAAATGGCAGATGAGCAAGTATGAATTGAACTAAAACTTTAAATCTCCACATAATTATTTCTTTTTTTATTATTTACTATAAAAGTCAATAAAAAAAA
>CAYLKS010000055.1:7399-19530 GCA_964384205.1 uncultured bacterium
TTTTTTTCAGTGAAAAACAACCTATTTTATTGATATATAACTGATTATATAAAATGCTTTTATATCTTTTTCGTCAATTATCACTATTGGTGGACAGAAGATAGCAGAATTACGTGCTAAAAATAATGTCTGTACCTTAGAAAGGTTAAAATCATAACAATAAAATAGCTATTTTCTTAGTGAATACTATCACTTGTGGTGCACTCTCGCAGATTTAAATAAAAAAACTATGGACTAAATATTAGCCCTGCATCTCAAATTACTGATGATATTATTTCCCGACGACATTCTTGATATTATTGGCAATGAAAAATTATAATAAAAAATTATCAGCTAAACCTATAAATTCAGATAAAAAAAATTGCAAATAAATTTACAGAATATAAAGGAAATTACATCAATTAGCCATTTTATAATTCATAGAATATATAAAAAAGCCGAAAGATTAAATCTTTCGGCTTTTTTAATACTATTTTACATACAATAACTTACCCTTCTTAATATCTTTTCCTATCTTCAATTCATATAAATATATACCTGTTGCTTGCTCTCTACCTTCATTATCTCTACCATTCCAATATAATACATTATACCCTTGAGATACATTAAATATTTTCTTTGAATATATTACTCGTCCCAAAAGATTATAAATTTTCAATTCAACATCATCATAAGATTTTAATCCAAACTTAAATAATACTCTATCTTTAAAAGGATTAGGATATACTTTAAAATGAAAATTACTTTCTTGTTTATTAATATTTTCAGAAATATCTGTAACATTTGTGGCTACATAATAAAGTTCTGACCATTCAGAGCAAAAAATATTTCCAGGATAACAGTTCTTAATTTGAAAATAAACAACATTAACATCTTTTGGAATTCGGATACTAACACTGTGCTTTTTTGATAATTTACTAATATACTTATAACTATTCTGTGATGATAAATTAGTTATCCATCGTATAGAAGATGCACTATATTTATCCGTTTCCCACTTTATTTCTATTTGATTACCAACAAATTGATAATCAAAATTAATAACCTCTGGCATATCAGGTAATGTTTCTGAAGTTTTAAAAAGAAAATCTTTATTTGTACTATTACCATTTGCATCACTTAAGATTAGCCTATAATTATAATATATATTAGAATTTAATCCATTTAAAATCAAATAATTTTCATTGTAAAAATTTAATGAATCCGCAATAATTACCTTATTGTCAACTAAAGATATTAGTTTATAGGAAACAGGCTCATTTGTTTTCCAATAAACGCTGAAATACCCAAAATTTTTTACTAATGTCTCAGGTTCAATTAAAAATTTAGGAGCATCATTATCAAAACTATTAATTGTATTAAAAACAAAAAAGCCGGATTCAGCATCATAAAAACTACTTAATTTATTTAGCTTTGCCATTCTATTCATACTTTCAGGATATTCTAATGAATTACCTAATATATCAGAAACCACCAGTTTAAAATAATAAATAGAATTTGGCTCAAGAGAATCTATGTATATGGAAAAGTTAGAACTATAATTTTCTTTTGATATTTTTTTATTTAACGCATCAAGTGACTCACCATAATATAAGTCTAATTTTACAGGTTCTGAAAAAGAAATATTCAATATAACTTTATCATTATAAGAAAAAACATTTATATCAATAATTTCCGGTTTTATAGTATCAGTAATAGAAACAAAATCAATAGTGAATTCCTCAATATCAGAATAAATAGTATCATTTTCAATATAACTCATAACCTGATAATAATAATGATTATTATCTAAATTTTTCAAAACAATATCATGTTCATTATCAAATGAATCTAAAATAACTGTATCTGTTAATTCATTATCTGAAAGACCATAATATAAAATAGAAAAACTTTTGAGATTATTCTTCCATGAAAAAACTGCTCTATTCCCTTTGATATGAGCTTCAGGATATTTAAGAAAAGCCAATTTTGTCCTTATCTCAGGCTCTTTTACATAAATAACAACAGAATCTGTATCACTAATTATTTGTGAATCCATTACAGTCCAATGTTTAACTATCTGCCTACCAGAATTTCTGAATACTATATTTCCCGGTTCAATTGTATCAAGAATAGTACCATCACTTAATTTCCAAAAATATTTATAATCATAAATTGTATTAAATGACTCAGCCTTCAAGAATAAAGATTTACCAAAATCTATTGATAGACTATCTTCTTCTGGTAATAAAATCTGAGCAATAGGCTTCCTATATATAACAAAAGGATTATTTAAAATTGAAAATGCCGTTGAATCGCCATCAAAAGATACTTTCAGAAAACACTTTTTAGATTCTATTGTATCTGGAACTAACCAATTGAAGACATCACTATTAATACCACCTATTGATATGAAATCACTTGCTGGATTATCTTTAAAAAATACATTTACCTTCCCAAAATATGAATCCCTTTCAATTGAAAGTTTTAATGTATCTCCTGATAAATAAATATCTTTATCCAATGATTTTTCAGTTAGCTTAATAGCATAAATCTCAAATGGACTTGATAATGTATTTATTGTTGTATCATTAAAAGAAGCTATTTTGATATATGCTTTTTCTGTTTTTGTATGAGGAAGATTAAAATCATAAGTCTTTTTATCCCTATTATCAATTTTTTCTTCTACAATCGAATAAGTTTTTCCGCTATCAATGGATATATAAATATTTACAAAATCACATTTACCTGTATTAGACCATGAAAGACTAAAATTGCTTCCTGACAAAAAGCTGTTTTGACTGAAAGATGATATTGAAAAACTAACTGGCTCATAAATCACAAATTTATTTGAATAAGCTATAACCTGTTTGTCAATAGATTGTATTTTTATATAGGTGGAATCCAACTGACAATTAGGAATATTCCATTCATACACTCCGCTATTTTCAACTCTTGCTATAAAAATCCATCTCTCGCTATATTTATAAAAAATCTCTACAGAATCAATTAATCCTGTAGTTGCCCACTGAACAGATGTCTTAGTTCCAACAATAAGAGAGTCATTCAACGAAGGTTCTAATACCGAAATTGTTCTTTTTTCAACAATATTAAATCTTTTTGAAATATAATATACATCATCAAAATCAGCAGATGTAAATTCTAAATGAGCATTGTCTGTAACAGGTAATGTATCGGGAATTTTCCATAAAAATCTTTCCTTTTTAACATAAAAATATTTCAAAACATCAATGCTAATATTATTCAAACTATCTACATACCTAACATTTAACTTCTTAAAAATTCCCCCATAATTCCACATAATATAAATATTACTACCTCTCTCAACAGAATTAAAATTAAATTCATTATAAAAACTTATCCAATTATTATATAAATGAAAACTTGAGTCTATTATATAATTAACAGAATCATCTTTTGAGTCCCAGATTTTCAGAATGGCATTCGAATTTGTATCCGGAGCAGACCATAAAAATTCTCCATTATTACTGATTACATCATCAATTAAAACAAAATTTTTACCACCATCTAATGAATATGCAGCTGCTATATTTTCTATCTTACCTGTAGATTCCCATTTTATTTGAATTTCTTCCTTAGAACTTAATGTATCGTTTGGTAGAGGAGATAAAATTGTAATCGTTCTTTTTTCTAAAATGCTAAAAGGCTCATCTAAAATATCATTAATTAAAGAATCTGTAGCTGATTCTACCTTAATCCAACAACTATCCGCAATAATAGTATCTGGAATATGCCATAAAAATGATAAAGTATCAATCAATTTACTTTCATCCTGTTCTACTTGATAAGCTGTAATAATTGTGTCAAAACTCTCTCCATTATCATAAGATATAAAAATATTCACACTATCTTTCAAATTAAACATTATCCATTTAATATATTCATTCTTTCCTGCTTCCCATTCCTCTCCATTATCTGGTGCTAACACCTGTAAAGAACGATTTTTATTTATCAAGATAGTATAGGCATCATACCATTCTGAAATATAATTTTTGCTATCTTTAATTTGAACTTTAATATGAAATTTTCCTGATTTTCCATAATTATGAGTAGCAATAAATTTTTCATTATTACTAAATGAATCTGAAAAATCTGTAATAGTACCATCACCCCAATCTATTTTTGCATACATCAAATCATTTTCATTATCATATCCTTCAATTTCTAATTGTATATTGTGATTTTCAATCCCAATACTATCACCAGAAATACTAACTATTTCAGGAATTGTATTTACTAAAACATTCTTTGCTGTACTCCACTCAGATTCAGCGTCATAAACATCCTTTACCATAGCCTTTACTGGATACAAACCAGTTTGCTGCCACATTTTTTCAACAACAATTGTAGTATCAGAAGGATAAGGCCCTTCCCATGAAGTACCTTCATTATCTCCCCAATCTATCTTTAGATATAATGAATCATTATCATTATCTTTTATATAAAAAGAAAATATAGCAGAAGAATCAGGAAAAAGTGTTGTATCTGAAATAGAAACTATAGGAACATTAGGTTTTAAATTTACAATAGTAATATTTACAGAATCAGGAGCACTTTCTGCTCCATTAACATCTTTTGCTTTGACAAATACAGTAAAAGCACCTAAATTATGCCATCTATGAGTAAAGGTTACTTGCTGGCCTGAACTATATGGACCTGCCCAATTTGTAATAGTACTATCCCTCCAATCTATATAATAATAAATATTTTCATTTTCAGGATCAGAAGAAGTTATTTGAAATGAATAAGAAACATTTCTATTACCTTCTGAAACTTCATTTGTAATAACAGGCTTACTTGGACTACTATTATCTGATGTACTAAAAGACCATACTGGCCCTTCAGTTTGAGATTGATCATCTTTTGCAACTACCTTCCAATAATATACTTTATTATATCCTAAATTATCAGGATTATAACTATTACTATTATGATTTTGTGCAACTAATGTAGTTGGAGGATTATTCTCTCCAAAATAAATATCATAAACTAATTCATCATTATCTGGATCATCGCATTGCCATGACAAAATAAGATTTGAAGCATTAACATTATTAGCATTATTAGCAGGATCAGGATTTGCTGGCTGATTTGGTGATTGATTTAATTCATATAATACTAACCCATTTGCTTCTGTAGAACTACTTGGATTTAGCCAAATCTTATATTCATTTTCAGCAACAACATTATATATCTTATCATTAGGTAACGCTGAATTTGAAGTGTTATATCGTGTCCAGTTATTACCACCATCCAGAGAAAAAACAAACCCATCAACAGTTCCTACAAAAATTTTATTACCTTTTATATCTAAACTATAACAAGCTCGTCCATTCCATGTACCATCGATTACAACTGTTGTCCAGTTTCCCCCTCCATTATCTGTATAAGCTAAATCATGCCCTGTAGCAACCCAAACTCTGTTCCCCTCAACATCAATTTTTCTTACTGATGCATGTGGTAACCCTTCAGCTACCGCATAAGTAGTCCAATTAACTCCATCAAATTTTTTTACTCCATTAGTATTAGTTCCAACCCAAATATTTCCATTACCATCAATAACAACATCATAACAATAATCAGAAAAAACTGTTTCCCATGTATCACTTCCTGATGGCAATTTTTTTAAGGCACTTGTACCTGCCGCCCATATATTACCATTCTCATCCAATACTGCAGCTTTAACGTCTCCGATACCATCTATATTATATTTTGTTATAGCATGTGTTTGTATATCTATTTTCACTAAATAATTGTTTGCCCCCTGGAATATGTAACCATTGGAATAAGAAACACCCGTACTATAGCTGGATGCAGGCCAACCAAGCTCGGGATTAGTATCATTATCATATTTCTGAATATGATGAGATCTTATTGATGCCCATAAATATGTACCATCAAAAGCAATCCCAACTACCTTATCTCCAAGAAGCCAACTGTTGGCAGATGTAATATGAGTCATCTGATCATCTGCTTTGATATTAGAAAAAATTATCAAAACCAATAAAAATACTTTTATAAATACTCTTCTCATTTCCATCCCCCTCTCTTCTATTTAAGAATAATCATTTTTCTTTTTAATGTACCATTCTTTTCTGTTTTTAGCATATAAAAATATATACCTGATGATAAATTCTTAGCATCTATTGTCACTGAATACCTTTTATTACCCACAACATTTAGGTTATATTTATAAACTTCTTTTCCTAAAATATTAAAAACATATAGACCTACATTCTGACTTTCAGGAACAGAGAATTCTATTTTAGTGAACTTAATAAATGGATTAGGATAATTTTGCTTTAATACAGGAGTCGTGCTTAAAATATTATTACTTTCATCAATATCTATTGTCATTTTATGTACAATCAATAATGTATCACTTATGTTACCAGAATAATCAAAAGCAACTACTTTAAGTTCAAAATCTATATTATCTTCAATAAATACAGTATCTGTGTAATTGCTATTAATTATACTCAACTCTCCATCTTTAACTTTATATAACTTAAATCCTTCAAAATCTTCACATTGAGGGAGATGCCATTTAACTTCAACCTTATTTTGATCAAAAGGTTCTACGATATAAAAAGAATCTAAAATTGGGGCTATAGTATCAACTTCCAGACTATCCAATGTTTTAACATATAAAATAGTATCTATTTCATTACTTAGATATACATTAGTTATCTTAAATTCATAATCCTTACCAGGTAATAAATCCTTAACCACAATATTATGAGTTCTACTTTCATTACTATGAATAATTACATAATCATTTGTTGTATCATCTTTTATTTTGTATTCAATCCTTGCTGATGTTGGATAATTTATTTGCCATGATAATTTTATTAGATTATTCCTTATAACAGGTACAGTAATTCCATTAACATAATTCAAAGCAATATTTGAATCTTCAATAATAACTGAATCAATAGAAGAAGAATAAATAACATTATTATTATAATCTTTTAAAATTATTCTATAATAATAAGAATCAGAACTATTCAAATCTGGGATGCTAAAATAATGTTCACTACCAAAATCACCAGACATAACATTATAACTAAGATGGAAATCATCAAATTTTGAATATTCAATTTCACTAAAAGAAGGAACATTAGATTGATATGAAATAAATAAAATATTATTTTTTATAACTTTTTTTAGATTATCAATAGTTGCCTGTGTTGATAAATAATCCTTTTTCATAGTAAAAAATATAGTATCAGCAACTATATTATCATTAATGTCAAATACTTTTATAATAGCCTTGTATTCAATATCTTTTTTAAAACCAGTAAAAATCTTCTTAAAATTTAAGAAATATTTGCCAAATTTCTTATATGAAAAAAGATTACCATTATTATCATAAATAGCAATCTCAGGTTTTACATATTTATTTAAAGCAAAATCTATATATATAACAGAATCTTCAATAATCTTTACGAGAGGCTTCTTTATAAAAAATAATTTATCATCAGAAGATTTAGAAATAAATTTCATAGAAGGCTGATAATCACCATTATTAAATATAGAATTTTTCTTAAATAAAACTTCTGATTCATTTGTAATAATATTTGAAAAACCTCTTTCATCTTCTATTTCTATAGAAAAACTATAAAATTTATTAGGCTCTAAATCGTCAATAATAAAATAATTAAATGTATTAAATATTTCTGTTTTAAATGTATCAACTATTCCAGTTTTATCCATAAGATATAATGTTGTTTTAACAGGTTCTGTAGCTCTAAAACTTATAATAACTTTATCATTTGCTGCGTCCACATTAGGACCAGATATAATATATGGTATTGTTATATCTTTTAATGATGATGCTCTAAATTCAAAAGCTCTTTTATCAAAAATAATTTTATTATTCTCAATTTTACCAACAGTATATCTATAAAGACTATCTACTAATAAATTATTTATCATGAAAGTATGGTTATTAGTCTTTTCACTATCATAAAAAACCAAACTATCACCTGTTGAAAAAAAGATTTTAAAAACACCACGCTCTAAATTATTAGTATTATAATTAGCTAAAATCTTACCATTTCTATTATAGGTAATAGCAGGAATGTTGCTTAAACTTAATAAGCTATCACTTCTATCAACTAATGTATGAAAAGAGAATATATCAGAACAAGGATAGCTAAATTCTGTAGAAGCCAAAAATTGAACTTTAAAGAAATATTCTGTATTGGATTTTAAATTGTCTAAATTTATCATAAAATCATCTTGTCGGTTTTTATCAAAAACTATTTGATTCCAATTTATAGTATCATCTTCTGCATAATAAAATTTCATAAACGCTGGATATGTTGACTTAATATTAATAACTGCATTTTTATTAGTAACATCTACAATATCGGGAGAGGATTTTAATTTTAAATCTGGATTATAATTAGCTCTTGCATTTATTAATATCTGCAATGTATCTTCAAAATTATTCCCTATAATGAGCAATGTATCTTTTATTAAATTTGTGTCTATTGGAATATATTTAACATTAATATTCAATGTATCTTTTGAATAAAGTATATCATTATCGGCATTAACTAAAAATACATTTGAAAAATATTTTACGTAAAGTGTATCAATATAAAAATCAAAAGAAGTATTATTAACAACCTGAGATATCTTCGCAAGAGTATCCAAAATATAAAGAGAATCAAAAACCAATTCTGTATCTAATAAATCAATAGAACCATGAGATGCAATAGTAAAAACACCTGAATTACCATAATATAATTTATTATTGCAATTAATAATTTTTAAAAGAGCTTTATTTGTATTAACAGCTGGAACTTTAAAAACATAAAAATTCTTATTTCCAATTGAATCTTCAATTTGCTCAAAAGTCTGACCAGAATCTTTTGAGAAAAAAATATCAATATAATTAGAAGTATCCACTGTACTTTGCCAATATATAGTATCCAATTCCTCTGCATAAAGTGTATCATTATTAGATAAATTTAAAATCTTATAAGCTTGAGGTTCTGTAATATAAAAATGATTCTTCATTTCATAAAATACTTTTGCATTATCTGCATTTCTAATTTTCAAATATGCATCATCTGTTAAGCTATCAGGAACGTGCCATTCAAATTCTCCTGTATTATAGTAATGGTCTGCAATTTTAACCCATTCATCATTCAAACTTGCTTTATAATAAAGATTTACATAATAGATTGTGCCATTTGTATTCCATTTTATTTTATATATAGAATTTCTATCAACAAATTCTTCTGGTTTAGGGGAAATTATTTCAAATCCTTGCTTAAAAATAGTAAATATATCAGATTGAGAAGATATACCATCAGCTTGCTCTATTTTTATAATACATTTGTCTGAACTAAAATCTTCAGAAGCAGTCCATAAAATAGATAATGTATCGAAAACATTGCTCTCACGTAAATGTTTCGAATATATTTTTGTATAAGTATTACCATTATCAGCAGAAATATAAACATAAAAAAATCCATCAAGATTTACAGAAATCCATTTTATTTCATGTAATGTATTTGCCTCCCATTTAACTCCTTCACAAGGAGATAATATAACAATAGAACTATCATTAAAAACAGATACAACAATAGAATCTGACCATGAGCTTTGATTATCAAATTCGTCTTTAGCTAAAATTTTAATTGAATAATTTCCTATATTCTTATAAAAATTTTCAATAGTCACTGTATCTCCTGAATTATAAGGACCAATCCAATCAGATACTTCTCCATTACCCCAATCTATCTTATAAAAAACACTATCTAAATTATCATCAGTTGTTGAAAAAAACAATGTGAACTTATCATTTTTAAGTATATTCTTTTTATCAACCCATATTTCAGGTTTATTAGGCGGAACTTGAATTACTTCTTCTGTTGTAAAACTCCATATATCCCCTGCAATTGAATCTTTACCATCATAAGCTATGATCTGCCAATAATATTTTGTATTACTCTTAAGTTTCGGAAGAGTATAACTATTTTTATCAAAATCAGAAACTAATATACTCTCTGGAGGATTGCTAATATCAAATTTAATTGTGTAATGCAAAGAATCATTATTTTGATCATCACATTGCCATATCAAATTAGTAAACACAGGTACATCTGTTGCCCCATCTTCAGGATTAGGATCATAAGGCTTAGAAGGTGGATAATTAGGTAAATATAAATAATAAAGATAAAGTCCATAGGAATCAGAGCTACTATTTGGATTTACCCAAACCTTATAACCATCTTGTATTACAACATTATATATAATATCTGCAGGAAGGACAGAATTTGATGAATTATATCTTGTCCATATTACCCCTCCATCTGTTGTAACTGCAAGCCCGTCCATTGTACCTATGACAATTGTATCTAAGCTAATAGCATCTATAGAATATATTGACCTGCCATTCCATGAGCCATCAACCTCGATTAAATACATCTCCTCTTTATTAAGTCCTACTTTTAATATATCATGTCCAGTTGCAAATAATAAATAATTATCAACAGACTTAATTGCCCTTATACTGTTACTTGCTAAGGGACTATTTTCAGTAGTATAGTCCGTCCAATTGGTTCCATCATATTTTTTTATTCCATTTGTATAAGTTGCAACCCAGATATTTCCATTATCATCTTCAATAATATCATTAGAATAATCATCAAATAACTCTTCCCAATTACTATCAGAAAGCTTTGCCACGCCCTTTGTACCAACTGCCCAATAAACTCCTTTATTATCAATAATTACTTTCTTTATATCACCTAAATCCACATCTGTGCCTAAATTATAACTAATATTTTGCTGCTCACTTGTAGATAAATTATATTTAATGATATAATTAGTTGATAGATCAAATATATATCCTTTACTAAAACACACTCCTGATGGCCATGCTGTGAAAGGCCAACCAAAAGTTGTACCATCTTCTCCATCAAATTTCTGCAATCTCTCATCTTTCAATGCAATCCATAAATTATTATCATCATCTAAAGTCAAACCTCTTACCTTATCCCCAGCAAGCCATGAACTATTAGCAGTATAATGTTCCCAATTATCAGCAAAAGAAAATACAGAAGCATAAAAAATAATAATAGCAAATAAGAATGATACTTTCACAAAATCTTTTAGTTTCATTTTCCCTCCCCCATAATAAATTAAATCAAAGATTTTAAATACATAAAAACTCAAAAATTACTGCGTCTACCATGATATGAATAACTCATGCTAAAAATCCCCTAAATACACAGACGCAAGAAAAACTTGAAAATCATTTTTTAAAAATAATAAATTTAAATTATAAATCAAGTTTTTTTATTTAATTTTTTTATTTTTTAACAAAAATAGTATTAATTAAAAAAATGACACAAAATCGACAAAAAACAAAAAAAACGGGCTGAATTCTCTGTAAAATATTGAATATTCTTGTTGACAATTTCACCACTAAAATGTATCATTACACTAACCTATCAAATATGAAAAAAGCCGGTATATCTCAACTCCAGATTATCGCTGTATTAATCGTGAAAAAAACTATATGAAAACCGTTTTCTATTTCATCAAGGAAAATAAAAAAGTCGTTGTCGATAAAGGTTTGTTTATCCGTTCGTTTCATACACTACAAGAAGATGAATTTGATACTATCTCCAAAAGCGCAACAAAGCTTATAAAGGATTAATATTATGCCAATAACTTATCCTGATATGGTTAAAAGATACACTTATAAAGATATGATACCTAATTTTAAATATTGCTTTTCAATGGATTTTGAGGATTCCGAATTGGCGCATGATTTGCTTACAATGGATTTTTATTTCGATATTCATCCCGAAGAGTATGATAAAGCTCTAAGAGATTGGAAAGAGGATGTAATAAAGCAGTTTGAGCAATATAAAAAAGAGTATATTGCTTATTGGGGAAAAAGATTTTTTGCTCTTCTATTACAAGAATGGATTAGGGATTATAGGCATTATTTGCAGAAGAGACAATCAAAAAAGCGATATTTCTGGTGGGATATTATTTTTGATGAGTTTAAAAGAATGAAAAAGTGGGAGTGCTTCAAAGATTGTGTAAGGAGGAATAAAAATTAAAGAAAAAGAAGAAGT
>CAYLKS010000056.1:0-19136 GCA_964384205.1 uncultured bacterium
GTATATTAGATTTCAAACCTATAATCGTGGATAATGAACTTGACAAATACTTTAATTTTTGATATGATTTGCTTAAAGGGGATACCTTCTCTCTTATATTCCCAATAATACTATAAAAAATAAAAAACATATTCCCATAACATTTACTTGAGTAGAAACCTTAGTAGTAATTTAATTGACTACAATAATAAAAAATAGATTTTTGTATATAATAAATTAATTGAGAGAATTGATAATCTACCAAATAATATTTGAAGATATATAAAATTTGAAAATAATAATATTTATTAAAATACAGAAGAAACTAAATTATTAAAGTTCTACAATTATTAAAAATTCCTTATAATAGCCTTTAACCTCAAAGTTTTTTAAAGTAATCAATATATCACGTTTCAGATAATTACTTAAAACATCAGATTTAATATTTATACTGAAATTATTATCATAAACAATATTATAAATTTCATTAAAAAAATCTTTATTAATATTTTTCAAATTTTTTCCAATATCATCAATTTTAAAAAAAAGATATTTAACACTTAATTGGTTTAACTTCAAAATCTTAAAATTTTCATCTAATGAAATAATAGGTTTATCTACAAAATCAATAAAAAAATCTACTTTTTTCTGCTGATGGTTAATCTTTTGCTTATATTCAAGCAAAATACTACTTACTCTTAAAAATATATTATTCACTTTTTTGATCAAATCAGTTAACTCAGAAAAATGTACTCCCTGCTTTAGTTCTAACTTACCTATACTTAATGTATTATAATTAATCTCCTTAATAATATGTCCTAATGAAGCTAAAAATCTTCCCGGAACATAGTAAATTAAAAATAAAGAAAATAATAATAATATCAAAATTTCAAAAAAGATTAACCAATTTAATATTTTAACAATACGAGAAATAGATTCTAAATAAAAAGATATTTTATTATTTATTAAATTCAATTTAAAATTTATTTCTTTCTCATAAGAGGAGAGTAAATTATAATATTTTTCATCAAAATTTTTTGCTCTTTTTATTGTTTCCAGATTAGAAATAAAAATTTCTAAATCTACGTTATTAGAAGTATTAGAGGAATCATGTATTAACAAATTCTTTCTTTGTTTTATATAATCAATTAAAAATTTTAAAGAATCGCTATTATCAAAATATAATGGAATTTTTAATATTTTTTCTTTTATAAAAACTAATTCTTGCTGTTTTTTTTCATTTTCAGCAAGTTTATTCTTATAATTAAAAATTTTATCTAAAATTCTTAAATCAAAAAATAAAAATGGTAATAATAATATAAGATTTATAAATATAATAATTAAAAATTTTTGTTTAAAAGAAGTAATTTTATTATAAGGTAGCATTTACGGTTGAGCCATATTTAGTAGCAATATCTACCAGATCTGAGACATTAACAATCAATCTTACTCTACCATCACCCATTATTGTAGCACCTGCAATACCAGTAGTGTCTTCAAAAAAGTCACCCAAAGACTTCACAACAATTTCTTCCTGTCCTAATAATCCATCTACAACAAGACCAATACGCTTTTCTGCAATTCCTAATACCACAACATATACATATTCTTTTTCCTGCCAATTTGAATTTACATCAAAAACATCAGCAAGAGAAATAAGAGGTATAATTTCTTCTCTCAATTTATATACAAAATTATTTTTAACAGTTTTTACATCAGTACGGAGAATTCTTACTGTTTCTATAACAGAAGCCAATGGTATAGCATAAACTTCATCTTTGACTCTAACTAATAGTGCCTGAATAATAGCTAATGTCAACGGAATCTTAATAGTAACAGTAGTTCCTTCTCCAATTTCACTTTCTACATCTATAATACCATTGAGTCTTTCTATGTTACTCTTCAAAACATCCATTCCTACACCACGACCAGAAATATTTGTAACTTTTTCAGCCGTAGAAAAACCAGGATGAAAAATTATATTTAGAATATCTTTTCTTGTCAACGAGCGAGCTTCTTCCTCAGTATATATGCCTTTTTCTATAGCTTTTTGCAAAATTTTTTCTGGATTAATGCCTCTACCATCATCTATTACTTTAACAACTATATAATTACCTTCATGATAAGCTCTTAAAATAATTTTACCTTCTCTTGGTTTTCCTTCCTTCTCTCTTTCATCAGGTGGCTCAATCCCATGATCAACAGAATTTCTAATAGTATGCATTAAAGGATCTCCAATAATTTCTATAACAGATTTATCAAGTTCTGTCTCTTTTCCTTCCATTTCAAGTTTAATCTCTTTTTTAGCTTCTCTTGCTAAATCCCTTACCATACGAGGAAATTTATTAAAAACATTAGATATAGGTAACATTCTTGTCTTCATCACTGCTAATTGAAGTTCAGTAGTAATCAAATCAATCTGAGAAGTGACCTCATCGTACAACTCAGTCAACTGTAATATATCTTCTCCAAATTTTTTCCTGGCTTTCCTCTGAGCCTGAGTTTCTTTAATACCATTATCCCCTTCTAATTTTTTATATACTTCTTCAAATTCTTTATGAGCTTCGGTTAATTTCTCTTTAAATATTTTATTAATCTCAACAAGCCTATTTCTACCAGGAACTAATTCCTGAACTAAATTCATCACATTATCTATTCTTTTCAAATCTACTCTTATTGTTTGAATAGATTCAACTTCTTTCCTTTTTACACGTTTAGTAGCTTTATCTTGACTTTGAACAGTAGACTGCTTGGCTTTTTCTTGTTTTTCTGCTTTTTCTTCAATCTGTGATTCTTCCTTTTTTTCAAGCTGTTCTTCTTCTTTTTTAGCTTCTACCTTTTTTTCTTCTGGTTTTTCTTCAGAAAAAGATTTTTCATCAGATTTTTCTTCTTGTTTATTAGTCTGTTCCGCAATTTCTTCACCCTGAGGTGATTCATTTAATATATTATCCAATTTATTAATAATAGATTGTATATCTATTGATTTATCTTCCTTATATGTTTCTTTGATACTTTCAAAAATATTTTTAATAACATCTACTGACTCTAAGATAACATCCATTATTTCGGGAGTAACTTTAAGTTTTCCCTTTCTTAAAGCATCCAGGACACTCTCTGCATGATGGGTAACCTTGGCCATTAAATCAAAATCTAAAAAAGAAGCTGCGCCTTTAATTGTATGTGCAGCTCTAAAAATTCTATTTAAAAGATCAGCATCTTCTTTATTTTCTTCAAGTTCTACAAGATTTTGATCAAGACTATCTATATGCTCTGCAACTTCAACTATAAAACTATCTATAATCTCCTTCATTTCATCCAATTCAAAATCTTCACTCATACATACCCCCTTTTCTCTTATATTATAGGAAAAATCAATTTTCTAATTCAAAACTTGCAACTGCTCTATCAACAGATTTATAAGTTTGAAATACTGTAATTAATTTAGTAATATTCAAAAGAGAATCTAATTTTTCTGTTATATTAGCTAATCTAATATCCCCGCCATTATTTCTTGCAGTAGTTAAACAAGCCATAATAGCGCCTAACCCCGTACTATTAATCCATTTTATATTAGAAAAATCCATCACTATATTTTTAAATCCATCATTTATTAAAGTCTTTATCCTCTCCTGTAAATTCGCAGAGTCTTCACCTCCCATTAAATTACCGCTCAAATATAAAACAGGTATTTTTCCCTTAAATTCTTCTTTTATTTTCATACATCCTCCTCTTTAAATAATAAAGGGAGTCCCGATATAAACTTATATCGGGACATATAATAAATAATATTATTTATTTTCTGTAGATTCTTCTTCAGTTGTTGGGGACTCTTCTACTTTATCTGCACTTTGACTATCTTCTTTGACTTCTACATCAGAATTTTTAGTTTCAGTCTCTTCTGTTTTCACTTCTTTATTTTCTGCAACTTCTTCTTTTTTATTATTTAATTCTTCTTCCTTTCCTCCAGCAGAAGTCTCAACTTTTTCTACTGAAGCAGAAGCTTTTTTCTTCCCTTTTCTATTAATATATTCATTATAATTAAGACCTTCGGCATTAATCAACTTCACCAAACTAATCTCAGCATTATCACCTTTTCTGAACCCATATTTTAGAATACGCAAATAGCCACCATTTCTATCATAATACAATGGAGCTATTTTGTCAAATAAAAAATTTACAGCATCTTTTTTTGCTCTTGAGCTTGTTTTTAATTTTGCCAAAACAATTCTTCTTGAATGAACATCACCTTTCTTTGCAAAAGTAATAAGCCTTTCAGCAAATTCTCGCAATGCTTTAGCTTTAGCGGTAGTTGTCTTTATTTCTCCATGAATAAATAATGACACCGCCATATTAGCAAGCATTAGTTTTCTATGCGCTGCTTTTTTACTTAATTTATGTACTTTTTTTTGATGCCTCATATCTTTTCCACCTTCTTTTTAATTCTCATCGTTTTCTGAATTACTAGTAATATTAAGTTCTTCAATTTCTTTTTCCGATAGGTAATTACTTAAATCTAAACCAAAATGTAAGCCCATATCCTGCAAAATAGAATTTAATTCAGACAAAGATTTTCTTCCAAAATTTCTAAATTTTAACATTTCATTTTCTGTTTTCTGTACAAGCTGTCCAATTGTAGTAATATTTGCTGCTTTTAAACAATTCTGAGATCTAACAGAAAGTTCGAGATCATCAACACTTCTTTTTAGTAACTTTTTAATTCTTTCTTTTTCTTCATCAAATTCTTCTTCAATAATCTCTTTTGGCTTCTCATTAAAATTAATAAGAAGCCCCACTAAATCCTTTAATATTTTTGCAGCATATCCTACTGCATCATCTGGACTAATGCTTCCATCAGTATGAACTTCAAATATTAATTTATCATAATCAACATCTTGTTCAACTCTTGTTTTTTCTACATGAAAAACAGCATTAGTTACAGGTGAAAATAATCCATCTATAAAAATAGTACCTGTAGGAGCCTGTGGTCTTTTTAATTTTTCCGCGGGAATAAAACCTTTATCATGCTTAACATCCATTTCCATTTTTAAATAACCATCATCTGCTAAAGTAGCAATATACTGATCTGGATTTAAAATTTCTACTTCCGGATTCTTTAAAATATCAGCAGCAGTAACCACCTTGGGACCTTTTACCTCTAAAAATAATTTCTGAGGATAATCAGATAACAATTTCACTCTAACCTTTTTTATATTAAGAATCAGCTCTACCACATCTTCCTTTATGCCATTAATTGTAGAAAACTCATGTGATGCATCCTGTATAACAACAGAATAAATAGCAGAGCCCGGTATAGAAGATAACAAAACCCTTCTTAAGGCATTTCCTATAGTAGTACCAAAACCACGTTCTAAAGGTTCCATTACAAACTTCCCATACGTATCAGTAAACGTACTATGATCCCATTCGATTTGGGGTAGTATATTTTTTTGTAAATACTTCATATACAATCTTCTCCTTAATAATGGAGGGATTATTTAGAATACAATTCTACGATTAATTGTTCATTCGCATTTAAAGGAATCTCTTCTCGTGTTGGATAGGCCACATAAGTGCCTTCTAATTTTGGTTTATTAACTTCTAACCATGGCAATTCCTTTTTTCTTGCTGCTAACTTCATTGAAGATTGAACAATATCCAACTGTTTACTTTTTTCTTTAACTTCTATCTTGTCACCAATTTTTACCAAAAAAGAAGGGATATTCACTGTTTTGCCGTTTACAAGTATATGCTTATGTAATACTAACTGTCTTGCCGCTTTTATGGAAGGAGCAAACCCCATTCTATACACAACAACATCTAATCGTCTTTCAAGTAAAATTAAAAGATTTGTACCAGTAATACCTTTCATTTTACTTGCTTTAAAGAAATAATTTTTAAATTGCTTTTCTAATACTCCATAATATCTTTTAACTTTTTGTTTTTCTCTTAACTGCAATCCATATTCAGTAATTTTTTTTCTCCTCCCAACACCATGCTGTCCCGGAGGGTAATTCCTTTTTGTTAAAGCACATTTATCTGTAAAACAACGTGCTCCTTTTAAAAATAATTTTTGACCTTCACGTCTGCACAATTTACAAGCAGGTCCGATATATCTTGCCATCTAATGTTCCTCCTGTATTTATACTCTACGTCTTTTAGGTGGTCTGCAACCATTATGGGGAATAGGGGTTATATCACGGATAGATTTTATCTTAAAACCTACATTCTGCAATGTACGAACTGCTGATTCTCTACCACCACCTGGTCCTTTAACATAAACATCTAAATAGCGTACGCCAAGATTATAAGCTTCTTTTCCAGCATCTTCAGCTGCAAGCTGTGCACTAAAAGGAGTACTTTTTCTGGACCCTTTAAAGCCTACTTTTCCACCAGAACTCCAGGAAACAACACCACCTTTCTGATCTGTAATACTTACAATAGTATTATTAAATGTTGTTTTAATATATGCTCTACCATAAGCATCTACTTTTATATCTCTTTTTTTTCTTCTTGCTCTTCTTGACTTAGCAACCATTTTTTATTATTCCTCCTTTTATTTTTTCTTTCCAACAGTATATCGTTTTGGTCCTTTTCGGGTTCGAGCATTCGTATGAGTTCTTTGTCCTCTTACAGGAAGGCCAACTCTATGTCTCAATCCCCTATAACATGCTATATCCATCAATCTTTTTATATTCATACTTATCTCTGTTCTCAAACTACCTTCTACTTTATAATTATTTTCAATAACCTTTCTAATAGAATTTATTTCATTTTCTGTTAAATCTTGTATTTTTTTATCATAAGGTATATTGCATTCATCTAAAATCTTTTTTGCAGTAGTTCTGCCTATACCAAAAATATAGGTCAAACCAATGAATGCTCTTTTTGTTTTCGGTAAATCAATTCCAGCAATACGAGCCAATTTTATCCTCCTTAATTAACCCTGTCTTTGTTTATGTTTAGGATTTCGTTTACAAATTACATAAACTTTACCTTTACGCCTGATAATCTTACAATATTCACATCTTTTTTTTACACTAGCCTGAACTTTCATTGTTACCTTCCTTTTTATTTATACCTGTAAATGATTCTTCCTTTAGTTAAATCATACGGTGAAATTTCAACTTTAACTCTATCACCTGGCAATATTCTAATAAAATTCATTCTCATCTTCCCAGCTACATGAGCCAATATCCTATGCCCATTCTCCAATTCTACTCTAAAGGTAGCGTTTGGTAAATGCTCTACAACTGTACCTTCCACCTGAATTAATGATTCTTTTGCCACTAAAAATTACTCCTTTTTTGGGAGTTTTGTTAAAATTTTTGCGCCATTTTTTAAAATAGCTATAGTATGTTCAAAATGTGCAGACCATAACCCATCTGCTGTCACTATTGTCCAATTATCGCTTAAAACATTAACCTTAAATGTACCAACATTCACCATCGGTTCAATAGCTATTGTCATTCCCTCTCTTAATATAGCACCTGTATTTTTTCTTCCATAATTAGGAACCTGTGGATCTTCATGCAAATTTCTCCCAATTCCATGACCAACAAGATCTCTTACCACAGAAAATCCCTCTTTTTCTACAGTTTTTTGAATTGCGAAACCTATATCTCCTATTTTATTCCCAGGTTTCGCTTGCGCAATACCATTATATAAAGCCTGCTCCGTTGTTTTTAATAATTTTTTTATTTTTGGTGAAACCTCTCCAACAGCAAAAGTCTTAGCTCCATCTCCATAATATTCATCTTTCAATACTCCAACATCTATACTCACAATATCCCCAGGCTTAATTTCCCTTGCAGGAGATGGTATTCCATGAACTACTTCATTATTAATTGAAACACATAAAGTAGCAGGATATCCCTGATATCCTTTAAACCCGGGTATTGCTCCAAAATCTCTAATTAAACTCTCAGCAAAACTATCTAAAAATTTTGTTGTCACGCCTGGCCTAATCAATTTTCCAACCTCTTCCAAACAAATTGCAACAATTTCAGATGCCTTTTTTATCTTCTCTATCTCTTCTTTACTCTTAATCTTAATCATCTACTTCCTGTCCTCAATTGCCTTTTTAATTTGTTCAAAAATATGTTCAGGAGTATCATCACCAGGCACATTAATTAAAATATTTTTTGAATTATAATAAGTTATCAATGGCTGTGTTTGCTGACGATAAACTTCCAACCTATTTTTAATTACCTCAAGTTTATCGTCTTTACGCTGTTGTAACTCTACATTACAATCATCACAAATATTATCTTTTTTAGGTGGATTTAATTTTAAATTATAAATTTTACCACACTTAGGACAAAATCTTCTATTTAAAATCCTATCGATTATAATTTGATCTTCAACATCAAGATTTATAACAAAATCCAATTCTATACCTTTTTCAGCCAAAATACTATCTAATGCTTCAGCTTGAGCAATCGTTCTTGGAAAACCATCAAATAAAAAACCATTGCTACAATCATCTTTAGAAATTCTATCCTGCACAATTTCTAAAATAATATCATCCGGAACTAATCTCCCCGAATCTGTATATTCCTTAACTTTCTGTCCTAAAGCAGTATTATTCTTAATATGTTCTCTTAAAATATCTCCTGTAGAAATATGAGGGATTTTAAAATACTTTAATATCAACTCTGCCTGTGTACCTTTACCAGCACCAGGAGGGCCAAGCAAAACTAATCTCATTAACCTCTCCTACCTCTTATTCTACCAGTTGTCATGAATGAATCATAATGTCTCATTGTCAGATGCGATTCAAATTGCTGTAATGTATCCAATGCAACCCCAACAATAATCAAAAGGCCTGTACCACCAAAAAAGGAAGCAAATGAATAACTCACATTAAGCCAATTCATAATCATAAATGGAAAAATCGCAACCAATGCCAATGAAATTGATCCTGGCAATGTTATTCTTACCAATACATAATCAATATATTCTGCTGTATATTTTCCAGGACGAACACCAGGTATATAGCCACCTGATTTCTTCATATTTTCAGCTAAATCAACCGGGTTGAATACAATAGCAGTATAAAAATACGCAAAGAAAATAATCATTGCAGAATAAAAAATCCAATAAACAACTGATCTATAAGAAAACATTGTAGCTAAAGAATGCATAAATTCAGAATTAGGGAAAAAAGTAATCAATGTCTGTGGGAAAAATAAAATAGATTGTGCAAAAATAATTGGTATAACACCTGATGTGTTTAATTTTAACGGGATATATGTATTTTGCACATTATAAATTTTTCTACCAACTACTCTTTTCGCATATTGAACTGGAATTCTTCTGGTAGCTTCTGTTAATACAACCACAGCCGCTATAACTGCAATTAATAGAGCAATTAAAAATACAGCAGTAATAGGAGCCATCTTGCTTGAAGCAGTAACAGAAATTCTCGAAAATTCTGTTACAATAGCATTCGGCAATCTTGCAATAATACCAACCATAATAATTAAAGAAATTCCATTACCAATACCTCGTTCTGTAATCTGCTCACCTAACCACATTATAAATACAGTTCCCGCAGTCATAACAACCATAACCAGAATAGAAAAGAAAATTGATTGCCCAGCTGAATTAATAGGTACTACTTTACCTATATTTGTTTCCATACTTTTAAGCCATACACTAATTCCAAAAGCCTGTCCTAAAGCAATAAGAACTGTAAAATATCTAGTATGCTGAGTAATCTTTTTCCTACCTTCTTCACCCATCTTCTGTAATTTCTGATAATAAGGAATAACAGCTGCTAATAACTGTAAGATAATAGAAGCAGATATATAAGGCATAATCCCAAGAGCAAAAACAGTTGCTCTTCTTAAAGCACCACCTGCAAAAAGGTCAAAAAGACCTAAAAAACCACCACTTTGACTTCTAAAATATTCTGTCAACGCAGTAGTATTAATTCCAGGCACTGGGATATGCCCACCTATTCTATAGACGAATATTAAAGCTAAAGTAAATAATACTCGTCTACGTAAATCCGGTATTTTAAAAATATTACTAAATTTCTTAATCAATTACACCACCTCTGCTTGTCCACCAGCATTTTCAATCTTACTTTTAGCACTCTGGCTAAAAGCATTCGCCTTAACGATCAACGGTTTCTTAATATCTCCATTACCAAGAATCTTAACAGGAAGAGTAGTCTTTCTAATCAAATTTCGCTCTAACAGAGAATCAAAATCAACTACATCATTTTCCTTAAACTTTTCATTAAGATCACAAACATTTACAACTTGATAATATGTTTTAAAAATATTTGTAAAACCACGTTTTGGAAAACGTCTACTAATAGGCATCTGCCCACCTTCAAACTGTGGTTTTGAGCTACTTCCAGAACGTGATTTATAACCTTTATGTCCTCTACCGGCTGTATGACCCCATCCAGAGCCATCTCCTCTACCTAATCTCTTTTTGTACTTTCTACCTTCAAAAGCTTTTAATTGATCTAACATTTATTTACCCTCGCTTATTCAATAGTTTCAACTTTTACTAAATGCGGGATTTTTTTTACCATACCACGAATTGCAGGAACATCTTCATGCTCTACAGTTTGATGTAATTTTCGAAGACCCAATGCCTTTACAATTCGTTTCTGCTTCTCAGGCCTTCTTATAGCACTATGCACCAAAGTTATCCTTAATTTTGCCATAATCGTTCCCTCTTCAATTTAAAATTTCTTTAACAGTTTTATTTCTAAGTCTCGCTATTTCAGATGCAGTTTTTAATTTTCTTAAAGCATACCAGGTTGCTTTTGCCATATTAATCTGGTTATTTGAACCTAATGATTTAGTTAAAATATTATGTACCCCTGCCGATTCCAATACTGCACGAACAGCACCACCTGCAATCACTCCTGTACCTTCAGCAGCCGGCTTCAATAATACTCTACATCCACTGTATTTACCAATAATTTCATGCGGAATTGTATTATTAAATAAAGACACTTTAACCATATTTCTTTTTGCTTTTTCTCTACCTTTACGAATAGCATCAATCACTTCTTTAGCCTTACCAATCGCAACTCCAACTCTACCTTTACCGTCTCCCACTGCTACCAATGCAGAAAAGGAAAACCTTCTACCACCTTTAACAACTTTTGCAACTCTATTGATATATATTACTTTTTCAATAAGTTGCTCTTGATTTTCTTTAACTTTAGCCAATTTCGACCCTCTCTTTTTACAGGTTAAAACTTCAATCCACCTTCACGTGCGCCATCTGCTAAAGCTTTAACGCGACCGTGATAAATATATCCATTTCTATCAAAAACTACTGTTTCAATACCTTTTGCTTTTGCTAATTCAGCTATTTTTTTGCCAACTAATTTGCTCTGCTCAGTCTTAGTCAATTTTTGCTCTCTAATCTCTTTGATGTGACTTCCTGTACCAATTATACATTTATGATTCACATCATCAAATAATTGAGCATAAATATATTTATTACTTCTGAAAACTATTAATCTCGGTCTATCTGGAGTACCTGAGATTTTCTTTCTAATTCGTATGTGTCTTTTTTTTCTTATATCATTTCTGGATCTTATTATTTTATACATAATTTCACCCTCTTTACTCATTAACCAGCAGTTTTACCAGCTTTACGACGAATAAATTCACCTTTATACTTAATGCCTTTACCTTTATAAGGTTCTGGCGGTCTCAAGCTTCTTAACTTTGCTGAAAATTCTCCAACTAACTGTTTATCAAATCCTTTTACAATAAACTTAGTGGGTTCAGGAACTTCTACTTCTAAATTTTCAGGAATCACAACATAAATAGGATGAGAATATCCTAAACTAAACATCAATGCTTTCTTTCCCACTTTTTTAACATTATATCCAACACCAACTATTTCTAATTCCTTTGAAAAACCCTTCGAAACACCAGTAACCATATTATTAAGCAATGCTCTTGTCAATCCATGAAAAGAACGAGTTTGTTTATCATCACTTAATCTCTTAACTATTATTTCATTATTCTCTACTTTAACTTCAATATTAGGTTGTAAATTATATTTAAGTTCGCCTAACTGTCCTTTTACAACTATTAGGCTTCCATCGATTTTAACATCTACTTTTTCAGGTATTTTTATAGGTAATTTACCAATTCTTGACATTATAGGACTCCTTTTTACCAGATGTAAAACAGAACTTCACCACCAACATTTTCTTTTCTTGCAGCTCGATCAGAGAGAAGACCTTTATTTGTTGAAATCACAGCTACACCTAACCCACTTCTTACTCGTGGAAGTTCTTCTGCTTTTTTATAAATTCTTAAACCAGGTTTAGATACTCTTTTTAAATTAGAAATAACAGGCTCTCCTTCTTCTGTATATTTAAGGTAAACTTCTAAATGCAAATGTCCTCTTTCATCTTTAACTACTTTGTAACCTCTAATATAACCTTCATCATATAATAATTGTGCAATATTTTCTTTTAACTTCGATGAAGGCATACTAACCTTAGAATGACGAGCCTGACATGCATTTCTAATTCGGGTAAGCATATCAGAAATAGGATCTGTCATTACCATAATTTTTACTCCTTAAATTCTTTACCAGCTAGCTTTAACTACACCGGGAATTTTCCCGTTTAATGCCATCTCTCTAAAACAAATTCTACAAACCCCAAACTTTCTATAATATGCACGGGGCCTACCACATATACTACATCTATTATATTCTCGTGTTTTAAACTTTTGTTTTCTTTTAGCTTTCGCGATCATTGACTTTTTTGCCAAGACATCCTCCTATTTTCTAAAAGGAAAGCCTAAATATTTAAGTAATGCATAGGCTTCCTTATCTGTCTTTGCTGTTGTTACAATTGTTATATTCAACCCTTTAATCTTATCAATTTTATCATACTCAATTTCCGGAAAAATTATCTGCTCTCTAATCCCTAAAGAATAATTTCCTCTACCATCAAAACCCTTAACAGGAAATCCTCTAAAATCCTTAATTCTTGGTACAGCTATAGAAATAAACCTTTCCAAGAATTCATACATTTTTTCACGCCTTAAAGTAACAGAACAGCCAATAGGCATATTCTTTCTTAACTTAAAATTTGATATACTCTTTTTAGCTCTTCTAATAACAGGATACTGACCTGTAATTGCTGCCAGTTCCTTCATAGCATTTTCAAGTATTTTAATATTTTCTTTTGCTTCACCAAGCCCCATATTTAAAACAATTTTAGTAATTTTGGGAACTTGCATGATATTCTTATACTGAAATTCTTCTTTCAGCTGTGCAATTACTTCATTATAATATTTATCCTTCATCATTGACATAAGCACACCCTATTCTATTGATTCTCGGTTAACATTTCTTTGCATTTATTGCAGATTCGAACTCTTTTTCCATCTTCAAGTTCTTTATAATTAACACGCACTGGCCTATCACATTTATCACAAAAAACCATAACTTTTGAAACATGAATAGGAGCTTCAAATTCAATAATTCCACCTTGTTGATTACCCTTATACCCTGGTCTCACAGCTTTTTTAACAAAATTAACACCTTCTACTATTACACGATGCTTTTTCGGGAAAGCTCTAAGAACTTTTCCTTTTACACCTTTATATTTACCTGAAATAACAACAACTGTATCACCTTTTCTAACATGCATCTTCATTTTTCTACCTCACTTTATAAAACTTCAGGAGCAAGAGAAATTATCTTCATAAACTGTTTGGCTCTTAATTCTCTTGCAACAGGTCCAAATACACGAGTGCCAATAGGTTCAAGATTATTGTTAAGCAGTACAGCAGCATTATCATCAAAACGTATATAAGAACCATCAGGTCGCCTGATCTCTTTTTTAGTTCTAACAACAACCGCTTTTAACACCTGCCCTTTAGAAACAGTAGAATTAGGAATAGCTTCTTTTACAGAAACTACAATAATATCACCAATAGATGCATATCTATGTCTTGTACCACCTAATATATTAATACACATAACCTTTTTGGCACCAGAATTATCAGCTACATTTAATCTAGTAAATTTTTGAATCATAAGTCATCACCCTATTCTATATTGTTAGTTTCAACTAATGTTTGATCCTGCATTCTTTCTACAATTTCAAAAACTCGCCATCTTTTAGTTTTACTCAAAGGACGAGTTTCCATTATTCTAACAACATCGCCAACTTTACACTCATTTTTCTCATCATGAGCTTTAAATTTAGTAGTTTTTTTGACAATTTTTCCATATAAAGGGTGCTTAAATTGCCTTTCAACAGCTACAACAACAGTTTTATCCATTTTATCAGAGACAACTGTACCAGTTCTAACCTTCCTTCTATTTCTTTCTTGCATCTTTTATACTCCTACTTATTTTTTGGTGCATTTTTTTTCTTTTCAGTCATTATAGTTAAAACTCTTGATATTTCTCTTCTTAAAAGTCTCAATCTAACTGGATTACTTTCTTGTTTTGTTGCATGCTGAAATCTCAAATTAAAATATTCTTCCTGAATATCTTCTAAATAATTCTCTAATTCAGTTTCATTCATCTCTCTAATTTCTGCAGCTTTCTTCATTTTAAACCACCTTAGCTTAATCTAGTTACAAATTTTGTTTTAATAGGTAATTTATGTGAAGCCTTTCTGAAAGCTTCCTCTGCAACTTCTTGAGAAATACCTTCCATTTCAAATATAACTCTACCCGGCTTAACAACTGCAACCCAGCCTTCTGGCGCACCTTTACCTTTACCCATACGAGTTTCAGCAGGCTTCTTAGTAATAGGTTTATCCGGGAAGATTCTTATCCACAATTTACCACCACGTTTAACTGTTCTCATAATAGCAACACGAGCTGCTTCAATTTGCCTACTTGTTATCCATCCTGCTTCTAAAGCTTTTAAACCAAAGTCACCAAAACTAACTGAACTTCCTCTATAGGCTAATCCTTTTCTCCTGCCGCGTTGCTGTTTTCTATATTTAACTCTTCTTGGCATTAACATAATTATCTATCCTCCAAAACTATTTTTCGCCTGTTTTTCTTAAATTTGCAACTTCACCTTTACAAATCCATACTTTTATACCAATAACACCATATGTTGTAATTGCATTAACCTTAGCATAATCTATATCCGCTCTCAATGTCTGTAAAGGAACTCTTCCTTGATGATAATGCTCTGTTCGCGCTATTTCTGCACCCGCTAATCTTCCAGAACAAGAAATTTTAATACCTTGAGCACCTGCTGTCATAGCAAGCTGAATAGCCTTTTTCATTGCCCTTCTATAATTAACCCTTTGCTCAATCTGTCTTGCAATATTTTTACCAACTAAATATGCATCAATTTCAGGTACTTTTATCTCTTCTACATTAATTTGAACATCTTTTTTAAATAAATGTTTTAATTCTCCACCTAACTTATCAACTTCTGCTCCTTTTTTCCCAATAACAACACCCGGCCTGGAAGTAAATATTGTAATTCCTATATTATGTGATGATCTTCTTTCTATTTCAATTCGAGAGATTCCACCATTTGGGAATCTATTATGAAGATACTCTCTAATTTTTTTATCTTCAACTAATGCATCTTTAAAAGATTTAGGAAGGAACCATCTTGATTCCCACGTCTTAGTATATCCTAATCTAAAACCGATAGGATTAGTTTTCTGTCCCAATCATTACTCCTTGTTTGAAGAGTTATCTGAAACTTCAATTGTAATATGGCTGGTTCTTTTTCTAATTCTAAAAGCACGACCCATTGCTCTAGGTCTAATACGCTTCATAGTAGGTCCCTCATCAATAACTGCTTTACTCACAATCCATTCATCCGTATTCGCACCAGCAACTTCTGGTATATTAGATACATTTGCCACAGCTGATAATAAAGTCTTTTTAATCATAACTGCAGCTTTTCTATTTGTATTATTTAATATATTTAAGGCATCTACTACTTTTTGTCCTCTAATTAAATCAATAACCTGTCTTGCCTTAAAAGGAGAAACTCTCTGATATTTTGAAATCGCCCTAGCTTTCATAATTACAATACTCCATTTTATTTACCACCAAGTACACGGCCTTTACCAAGTCTTTCGGCTAATTTTCCACCATGTCCACGAAATGTTCTTGTTAAAGCAAATTCACCTAATTTATGGCCAACCATATTTTCTGTAACAAAAACTGGTATAAACTTATTGCCATTATGAACTGCAAACGTATGGCCTATAAATTCCGGAATAATTGTACAGGCTCTTGACCATGTTTTTATTACTTTTTTTTCACCACTCTCATTTAATGCCTGTACCTTCTTCAGCAATCTAAGATCTACATACGGTCCTTTTTTAAGTGATCTTGGCATTTTCTACACCTCTTTTTACTTTCTACGTTTGATTATATACTTATCAGAACTTTTATGTTTTTTTCTTGTCTTATAACCTTTAGTTGGTACTCCCCAAGGTGTACAAGGATGTCTTCCACCAGAAGATCTTCCTTCTCCACCACCCATAGGGTGATCAACAGGATTCATAGCAACACCTCTAACATGAGGTCGTCTGTTCATCCAAATTGAACGACCAGCTTTACCATAAGATTGATTCTCATGATTAATATTACCAACCTGCCCTATAGTTGCATAGCATTCTTCTCTAAACATTCTAACTTCACCAGAACTAAGTCTTAAATGCACATACTTACCTTCTTTTGCCATAATTTGGGCACTTGTACCAGCTGCTCTTGCTATTTGTCCACCTCTTCCTGGTTCCAATTCCACATTATGAACAAAAGACCCTAATGGTATATTTTTCAATGGCAAAGCATTACCTACTTTAATCTCAACATTTTCACCTGCTACAACTTGATCTCCAACTTTCAAACCATTAGGAGCAATAATATACCTTTTTTCACCATCTGCATAAAATAATAATGCTATATTAGCACTCCTATAGGGATCATATTCTATTGCTGCTACTTTTGCAGGAATATCTCTTTTATTTCTTTTAAAATCAATAATTCGATATAATTTCTTATGGCCACCACCTCTGTGCCATGCTGTAATTCTACCTAAATTATTTCTACCTGTAGATTTTCTTAATTTAATTACCAGCGACTTTTCTGGCTTATCCTTAGTAATTTCAGAACTGTCAACTAATTGAGTAAATCTTAAGGTAGGAGTTACCGGTTTAAATTTCTTAAGCGCCATTGATCTTTTCCTTTTTATCCAGTTATATTAAATGCTTCAATTGTCTGACCTTCTTTAACCTTCACATAAGCCTTTTTCCAATCAGGTCTTTTCCCTTCATATCTTCCCTGTCTCTTAAGTTTTCCTTTAACATTTACTGTATTAACTTTTTCAACTTCTACTTTGAATAACTTTTCAACAGCAGTTTTTATCAAAATCTTATTAGCATTTTTAGCCACTTTAAAAGTATAAACATTGTTTTCATCTTTAGCAATTAAAGCCTTTTCAGAGAAGATAGGTTCTATTATCACTTTTCTGTAATCATTAGACATCTTTAAATACCTCCTCTAATACCTTCAGAGCAGATGGAGTAATCACAAGATACTCGCTTTTCAATATAGTATAGGTATTGATTAATCTTGCTAATATCATATCCAATGTTGGAATATTCCTGCCTGATTTATAAATATTTTCATTATTTTCAGGCATCACCAATAAACATTTTTCATTATTGAAATTCAAATTTTTTAATAAATTTACCATTTGCTTTGTTTTAGGTTTTTCAAAAGAAAAATCCTCAACAACCTTTATTTTCTCCTCTTTTAATTTCAAAGAAAGAGCAGAAAATAACGCTTTTCTTTTCATTTTTTTTGGTAATTTTTTAGAAAAATCTCTTGGCTTCGGACCAAAAGCTTTTCCACCACCAATCCATACAGGAGAAGAAGCAGAACCAGCTCTTGCTCTACCAAGATTTTTTTGTCTCCATGGCTTTCTACCACTTGCTTTTACATCTGACCTACCCTTAGCAAATGCTGTACCCTGTCTTTGATTTGCAAGGTAAACAGTAACACTTCTATAAATTAAATCTTTGTTTATCTCTTGCCCAAAAATAAATTCTGGTAGGTCTATTTCTTTTACAACCTGACCTTCAGTAGAATAAACAGGAACTTTCATAATTTATCGCTCTCCTTAATAATCTTTTCTAATAAAAACATAACCATTTCTTGCGCCAGGAACTGCTCCTCTAACGATCAAAAAATTCTTATCACTATCAACATCTACAACTCGTAAGTGTCTTATTGTAAATTTCTCTGTGCCATAATGTCCGGGCATTCTCTTATTTTTAAATACTCTACCTGGATCTGTATGCATACCAATTGAGAAAGGCTTTCTATGATATTTTGCACCATGACTATCTCTACCACCACCAAAGTTGTATCTCTTCATAGCTCCAGCAAAACCACGACCTTTGCTATAACCTGTGACTTTTACCAATTCACCTTTTTTAAATACCTCTGAAACCTTAATTTCTTGACCAAGCTTATAATTTTCAATTTCTTCTTCTTTTACTCTTATCTCTTTTAATACTCTTACAGGTCCAACATTTCCTTTCTTTAAATGACCTTTTATAGGTTTATTTAAAACCTTTTCTCTACATGCATCAAAACCAACCTGAATAGCTGTATATCCATCTTTCTCAGATGTCTTTATCTGAGTCACATAGCATGGACCAGCCTGTATAACAGTAACAGGAATTAAATTTCCATTCTCATCAAAAACTTGAGTCATACCGAGTTTTTTACCAATAAATCCTTCCATAAGAACCCAACCTTAATTTTATTCGCTTTTAACTTCAATTTCAACCCCAGCAGGTAAATCAAGTTCAGATAATGCATTAATTGTCTGGGGCGTTGCATCTCTTATCTCTATCAACCTTTTATGTACACGAATCTCAAACTGTTCTCTTGACTTTTTATCAATATGAGGAGACCTCAACACAGTATAGATAGATCTTTTTGTAGGCAATGGTATAGGCCCTGCTATTTCTGCTCCTGTTTTACCAACAGTTCTTGCTATTTCAGATGCAGATCTATCTAAAATCGCAGCATCAAAAGCTTTTAATCTAATTTTTATTTTATTGCTATTCAATTTACTCCTCCGGTTTATTCAATAATTTCAGTAACAACACCAGCACCTACTGTTCTTCCACCTTCTCT
>CAYLKS010000057.1:0-12469 GCA_964384205.1 uncultured bacterium
GGGAAAGAAAAATAGATTTTATTAATGTACCGATAGATGCAAAAATACATATTTTTACAAATAATGGAGACCATGTAATTACTTTAACAAAAGATAACAATCAATATAATGGTGTTATTAGCTGGAATCTAAAATCAAAAGATAATCTTGATGTAGCTGCAGGCGTATATTTCTATGTACTGGAATCGAGTGTTGGTAAAAAAACTGGAAAAATTGCAATTATTAAGTAAAGGAGCATGAATATGAGATTTTTTATAAAATTATTAATTGTCTTTTTCTTGATATTCAATCTGCAAATATTTGCGGAGAGCTCTAATACTGGAACTACAACTGCGAATTTTCTTATGATAGGAGCTGGTGCAAATGCTTTATCATTAGGCGGTGCTTATACATCATTATCTGATAATGTTGAAGGGTTATATTGGAATCCTGGAGCTATTGCTAAAGCTGAACGTTCACAGGCTGAATTTTATAGTGCTAATTGGCTTGTGGGAACAAAATATAGTTGGATTGGCTTATTACTGAAAGTAACTCCAGCAGATGCAATAGGTCTTTCTTTTACTAATCTTAATTATGGTGAAGAAGATGTAAATTCTGTAACAGAGCCTTATGGTACTGGTGAAAAATGGAGTGCTTCTGATATTGCTTTTGGAGTATCTTATGGTAGAAGTTTAACTGATAGATTTTCAATAGGTGGTACTTTTAAATATATTAACCAGAGAATATGGCATAGTTCTTCTTCTGGATTTGCTTTTGATGTAGGATTATTGTTCATTACACAATTTAATGATATGAGAATTTCTATGAGTATTGCTAATTTTGGTAGTGATATGTTTTTTGATGGAAAAGATTTATATAAAACAATAGATATTGATCCAAATCATACTGGAAATAATGAAGCAATTGTTTCAAAATTAAAAGTTGATAAATGGCCTATACCTCTTGTGTTCCGAACAGGTATTTTGGTAAATCTTTATAAAGATAAATTTTCTGATATTGATTTATTAGTAGATGCTGTAAGACCTAATAATAATACCGAATATATTAATATGGGATTGAAGTATAATTTTAAGCAATTTATTCATTTAAATGTTGGCTATAGTTCATTATTTAAAAAAGATGCTCAGGAAGGTTTAACCTTTGGTTTTGGATTAAATTATTCTATAGCTGGCCTTGGAATAATTGAAGCGCAGTATGGTGTGCAAACTATGGATTTATTTGATAATATCCATAGTTTTTCAATTAGCTTTAAATTTTAAAGAGAGGAGGAGGGCTTGAATTTTTATTTTAGAAAAGGAACAGATCCACCTGCTTGTGCCTGATAAGTTGGTTAGAGCGTTGTTTCTTATTTTTTAATGTAAGTTTAACTAAAACATGGGGGAGCAGTTATGCGAAGAACTTTATTTGTAAGTTTGTTTGTTTTGTTATTTTCTGTTGTATTTTTATACGCAGAGAATGGATTTGAGAGGAAGGATTTAAGTTATATTCCGTATCCAGAAATTGAATTGAATACGGGAGGATTGGGAAACGTCATAGCTGGTGTTGATTTGGATGGAGATGGATTACAGGAGATGTATGTAGTTAATGAGAACAGTAATGATACAGAATCAGAATTAGTTCCAAGGATATACAAGTATGAATATGATGGAAGTAGCTGGAATATAGTATGGCATGCAGAGTTGACAGGAATGATACAGAATACATGGCCCGGGCTTGCTATAGCAGATTTGGATAATGATGGTAAGCAAGAGGTAGTATGGGGCCCAGTGAACTTTTTAAATGAAAATAATCAAAATCCATCAAGAATAGTGGTATTTGAGGTAGCAGGAGATGGAAGTGATGTATTGGGAGTAGATGATGGAAATGGAAATTATATACCAAATGCACAGACTCCGATAATAGATGAGGAAGGAGTGGAATTAAGACCAACTAGATTTGTAGTGAAGGACATAGATGGAGATGGAACACAAGAGGTAATATTTAATGATAGAAGAGGAAGTAGTGGAGGCACCTATTTTGGAGTAGTATCAGTAGATGATGTTCCAGATGATGCAAGTGGATTAGAGATATGGGAATTAGAGGCAACTGCAAGTGATTTTGATTGGCCTACAACAAGCAGTACTTGGGATGTAGTTGCATATAGAAATACTATATATTTATTTGATTTTGGAGGAGGAGTAGTAAGATTAGAGTATAAAGATGATGAGTGGCAGGAACCAGTATATCAGGAGAATGTAACAGGTTATGCTAATGGATCATTTAATACTGCGATGGTAGTAGATATAGATGGAGATGGCACAGAGGAGATAGTATATCCAAATTATTATACAGAAAAAGATACAGTAAATGGAATTCAGGGAAATTTTTTGAATGTATGTAAGGTGAATGAAGATGGAAGTTTAGAAGCGCATATAGTAGCGAAGTTGATGAGTGATGATGATAATGTATCTAATGGAGCAAGGATATCAGGTTCAGCGTTTGGAGATATAGATAATGATGGAAAGATGGATTTTGTATTTGGCACTAGAAACTCTACCCCAGCAGTGTCAGTATTTAGAGTATCCTATAAGGGGGGAGACATATTTTCAGAAGATAGTTATGAGATAAGCAGGATAGATAGTGAGGTAGCAGATGGAGGAATGCTTGGAGCAATGCATATTGTAAATGTTGATGATGATGATTATAAAGAAGTGCTTTACACTTCAACATATATGTATCATACTGATATGATTACGCCTATTGTTGCTTTAGATTATACTGGTGGCGGTACACCTGGGAAAGTTAAGGTTACAATTATTGCGAATACTGCAACTGTTCCAGATACAATTGGCCCATCTTCTGTAGTGCAGGTAAGAGGTGGTATGGCTCCATTAACATGGGATGGTGCTTCTAATGCAGTTATGGAAAATGTTGACGGAGACTATTGGAAGGTTACATTAGAATTTAATCCTGGTGATACAGTGCAATATAAATTTTTTACAAATGCAGAACATGATACAATTTATCCAGGATGTGAATGGGAACATAATGGCTGGGAATGTAATACATCAGATCCTTCAGGTAATAGAATTTTAATAGTACCTGATCATGATACAACATTACCAGTACAATTTGTAAATGGAATTGCTCATGGTAAGGATCAATATTTTAGACCTTATGAAACAAATGATAGTACAATTGCAGTATATGTAAGAGTAAATATGCAGGGATGGGAAGAATTTAATCCTGATGATTATATAATTGGTATAAGAGGCTCAAATAACGTAGATTGGGGAGAAACAGGAGAGATTAGTTGGGGTAAAACATATCCTTTAGAGCCAGAATCTAATCATCCAAATGCTCCTGGTTACCCTGGCAAATATTTTTATCATGGAACTATTCATGTGCCAAATACTTATGCTGGTAACGCAATAGAATTTAAAGTTGTTGTACATCATAAAGATAATCCATTAGATGAAGATTGGGGAAATATGGTTTATAACCCAGATCAACAAATCCATGTTGATTTGAGTGAAACAGTAAGAGATACAACGGTACATTGGTTCTGGTTTGATAATTTAGTACCACAGCATGTAGAACATTCAGATACAGTTGTAGTTAATTTTAATGTTGATTTAACAAAAGCTATTGAGACAAATGGTTTTTCAACAGGTGATACAATTATTGTAAAAGCAGGTTTTAATAGATCTGCTCTTGAAATGAAAGAAGTTACATTATATAAACAGGGTTTTTCAGATATTTATGCAGCACCTTGTACATTGGTTACAACTGTTGGTGAAAAATTATATTATCTCTATTATAAGATGGTAAATGGCCAGGCAGATAGAGAAATTTTTTATGATTTTTATGATACTTCAGATGATGTAACATTACATGAAAAGAGAAAAATTGATATTACAGGCTCAATTGTTGATGTTTATGATACAACAAATAGTGAAACAGATGTTCATAGAATGCCTCAATTTAAAAATTCCGAGCCTATTTCTCAAGATGTTACTTTGTATTTAGAATGTGATGCAAGACCTGCTATTTATCAATTATTAAAAGGCGATACATTAGAACATATTCAGCAACAAGGTGACCCAAACACTACTATTACTCCAGAAAAAATTGATAGTGTATTGATTTGGGGAATTTATGTAAATGGACCTCTTACAGGTAGTTGGCATGGCTGGAATCCTACTGATCTTGCTGATTGGAAGATGTATGATGATGGTACAAATGGTGATTTAGTAGCAGGGGATTCTATTTTTACTATAACAATCCACTTATATAAAGATTCAAATGATACTAAAGGACAGGAATTTAAATTTGGTATTAATGGATGGGATAATGAAGGTGGTTATGGTAATAATCATATTATTAATGTGAATGATCAAAATTCAGAATATCGTTTGAGAATTGATTTTGGTAGCATTGATCCTGTAAAATTTGATGCATGGGATTTTAATAATCATATTCCTGTAGACGTAGCAGAAAATAATCATGACAATGTAAAAGCAGTATATTCTTTAAAGCAGAATTATCCAAACCCATTTAATCCATCAACAACAATTGAATTTACATTGGCAAAACCAGAAAAAGTAGAACTTAAAATTTATGATATTACTGGAAGATTGGTAAAAACATTGGTTAATACAGAAATGAGTGCTGGTTCTCATAAAGTTGTATGGGATGGTACAAATAAGTATGGAAAGACAGCGCCAAGTGGGGTATATTTTTATTCAATTAAAACAAAAGATTTTTCAAAAATTAGAAAAATGGTAATGTTGAAGTAGAAGCAGAGAGGCTCTCTTCTGTTAAAAAAAGGGCAGGTCTTATAGAGATCTGCCCTTTTTTGTTTTATAATTGGATTATTTAATTAATTTGAAATTATTATTGATCTGAATTTCTATGAAAAATAGAGTTATTTTTGAATTTTTTAATTAACTAAAATGTCTCATACATATAAATGAATTTAGAGGGACTCCAATGTGTTTTGCAATAATTGGGCATTTTGTTATAAATAGAAAATAGATTAATTTATTTTCTATTTCATTTAAAGTTTCAAAATTACCCTGACCTTTAGATATTATTAGGTCACTTTCATTGAATATTTTCTGGAATTCTTTTGAGGTTGTTTGTAGTATTGTGCCAGGAGTACTATCTCCATTATGAATTAATTTTACTAAATTTTGCAATCCTATTTGATGAGCATCTTCCAGTGTGGCATCATTTAATATGGGAAATCCTCTTGTAGCTACAATAATTTTATTTTTGTTAATTATATTTTTTTCCAATAAGATCTGGATGAAAAGTTTATCGAAAACTATTTCGCCAGCATTATCTGTGAGATATAGGATTTTTTTTGCTTTTTTTAAATCTGATAATAATTCCTTTGTGTTATCTATTGCAAAATTTTTATTAATTGCGTTTTTTATAGTATCTTCCATTGCTAATGGAATATTTGGCCCGAAATCAATTATATTTCCACTAATACATAATTTTAAAGCAGTTATAAATGGATTATTAGAGTTTTTTATGATATTGTAAAATTTATCGTATTCATCAATAATTTTTTTATTGAAGAAGTGTTTTTTATCTTTATATGGATCCGGATTATTGATATAAATTTTTATCTTTTGATGGATATATTTTGCAATTTCAGGAGGCGATATGTTATAATCTAATTTTGATAAATATTTTAAAAATTCACGGGTGAGATTTTCAGATGTTTTTGCATCTATATTAAAATTTTCTAATAAATCTAAAAATGAATGTAGAGCACATTCGAGACATTTTAATTGTATTTTCATACATAATTCTCCTTTTTAAAAGATTTATAATAATTGATATTTATTTTATTGTCAACCATTAATATCAAAAATTCCTACAATTATATCAGTTAAATGAAAAATTAAAAATACAGAATAGATGTTATTTTGCTTTGTTATTGTAAATTTATTGATTGTGATTTATTGGAGGAAGAATAATTTTAGGAATATTATATCTTTTAAAGTTTTTTTACTTATGAATATAGTTTTATAGAATATATTGTGAATTTATAAAATTGTTATATATAAATATTGTTTTATAAAATAGGTTTTAGGATTTATTTTTTTATAATTAATTTTATATAAAGTTGAAAAAATTAAATTTTTACTTGACAAAAAAATTTTATATATTATAATTTTATAAAATAAAAAGGAATAGTGATGGTCAAAATTTTTGTTCTGTTGTTGTTTTTTGTAATAAGCAGTTATTCTTATACTTTAAAAAGAGTAGTTATAGCAAGAGATATAAAAAATAGAGAGCCAATTCAGATTGATAGTGTGTTTTCGACAGTGCAAGATACAGCAGTTTATTGTTTTACTGAATTTAAAGATATTTTAAAAGATACTTATGTATTCCATAGATGGTTTTATAGGGGGAAATTGGTAAGACAAACTGAATTACCAATAAAAAAATCTGTACGTTGGCGTACATGGAGTATTAAACGATTATATAATTTTAAAGGTCAGTGGGAGGTAGAAATTGCTGATGAGAATAAAAAAAGAATTGGTTTTATTAGGTTTTTTGTTAATTAGTTTTTTTATTTTTTCTTTAAGTAATACAATCGCAAATAATAATAAGTATTTTATTAGAGGGGATATTTCTAATGTTAAGGCGGTCTTATATAATTTTGATGATAAAAATGATAAATATATTTTGCAAAACTTAGTAAAGGCTATAGAGGAATATAAGGATGTTCCTTATAGATATGGAGATAGTTCAGAGACTGGTTTTGACTGTTCTGGATTTGTAGCGTTAGTTTATAGAAAATTTTTTAATTTGAAATTGCCTCGGGGATCAAGAAATATATATAAGTATGGTCATTTTGTACCAAAAAATAAGTTACGTCCAGGTGATTTATTATTTTTTAGGATGGGAAAGAACATAGGACATGTTGGAATATATTTAGGTTATGGCTATTTTGTTTCTGCTGAAAGTCATAAAGGTAAAATTGGAATTTCTCATCTGGATTCAATTTATTGGAAGAAAAAATATGTAGGAGCTAAGAGAATTTTAACTATAAAATATTATTTAGAACCCAGAATTTTAAATTAAATTTAATGTATAAAGATAAAAATCAAATATATTTGAATATTTATAATCAAATAAAAGAAGATATAATAGAAAGAATTAATTTTTTTAAACGTATTTGGGAGCAAGGGGATAATAAAGATATTTTAATAGAATTGACATTTTGTTTATTGACTCCACAGTCAACTGCTCGAAGAGCTGATATTGTATTGCAGAATTTGATAAAGAAAAATTTATTAGAGAATTTAGAATATGAAAAGATTAGGGAAGAACTAAAGTTTGTTAGATTTATGAATAATAAAGCACGTTATATTATTCAGAATTGGAAAAATTTTCCTAATTTGAAAGATATTCTAATGAAAATAGATAATATATATGATAAAAGAGAATGGTTATATAAAAATATTATTGGCATGGGCATGAAAGAATCGAGTCATTTTTTAAGAAATATAGGTTTTGTAGAAGGGATTGCGATTTTAGATAGGCATATATTGAGGAACTTAGTATTTTTAGATGTTATATCCGAGATTCCAAAAACATTATCGAAAAAAAAATATCTTGAAATTGAGAAAAAATATTTAGATTTTTGTGAAGATATAGGCATTCCATCAGCTCATTTTGATTTTGTTGTTTGGTATAAAGAAAATAATGAAATTTTTAAATAATTATTGATTTTTTTTATTTAATATAATAAATTTATTTTAAAAGGAAGGAGATTATTATATGAGAGTACGTGTAAGTGGCGTTTTTGTTCAGCAGAATGAGATTTTAACAATGAAATATACTTATGGAGGACAGGAGGTTTATGGTATTCCGGGAGGTGGTGTAGATAAAGGTATTTCTGTAATTCAGGCTTTGCATGATGAATGGAAAGAAGAATTGGGCGTTAAAATAGAAGTGGGTAATTTAATTATGGTTGGTGAAGCACCTGGAGATAAAAGACATCCTCAGACTATTCATTTAATATTTGAGATAAAGGAAGTTTTTGGTAATCCTAATATCAGAGCTGATAAAACACATTCTACAGAAATTGTATGGTTAAATGTAGAAAATTTGAAGGAGAAAAATTTATATCCAGATGTTGGTAATTATTTATATGAATATTTTAAAAAAGAGCATAAATGTCAGTTAGAATTTGTTAAAAACTGTATGGAGAGAGGATATTTTTAATACTGGAGATTTTTTAAATGAAATATTGGGATATAGCTTATGAAACATTAGATAGAGAAGTTTTAAAGGCTGTGCAACTTAAAAGGTTGCAGGAATTGGTAAAATATGTATATGGCAATGTTCCTTTTTATAATGAGAAAATGAATGAATTGAATGTAAAACCGGATGATATTAAAAGTTTAGAAGATATTACTAAATTGCCTTTTACTGAAAAAGAAGATTTAAGGAAAAATTACCCTGATGGACTTTTTGCAACAAGTAAGAGAGATATTGTAAGAATACATGCATCATCTGGGACAACAGGAAAACCTACAGTTGTAGCTTATACAAAAGAAGATATTGACTTATGGCAAAATATGATGGCAAGAGCTTTATATGCGGGTGGTGTTACAGCAGCAGATATTTTTCAGATTGCTTATGGATATGGATTGTTTACTGGGGGACTTGGTTTTCATTATGGAGCTGAGCGAATAGGAGCTATTGTTATTCCTGTTTCTGGAGGTAATACAGCAAAACAACTAATGTTAATGCAAGATTTAAAAACAACAGTTTTAGCTTGTACTCCTTCTTATGCTATTTACCTTGGAGAAGAAGCATTAAAAAGAGGTATTGATATTAAAAATTTTGGTATAAAAGAAGGTTTTTTTGGTGGAGAACCCTGGTCTGAAAATATTCGTAAGAAAATTGAAGAACTTTGGGATATAAAAGCTTATGACCATTATGGTTTAAGTGAGATAATAGGCCCGGGAGTTGCTTTTGAATGTAGTCAACAGAATGGACTTCATATAAATGAAGATCATTTTTATCCAGAAATTGTAGATTCAAAAACATTAGAACCAGTTCCAGATGGTGAAGTTGGAGAATTAGTTATTACTACATTAACCAAAAAAGGAATGCCTTTATTGAGATATAGAACTAAAGATTTGACAAAAGTAATTTCAAGAAGCTGTGAATGTGGAAGGACTCTTGTTAAAATTCATAGGATTATGGGAAGAGCAGATGATATGTTGATTATTAGAGGAGTAAATGTATTTCCATCACAAATAGAGGAAGCTTTATTAAGTGTGGAAGAGGTTCAGCCTCATTATATGATAATTGTTGATAGAATTAATTCTATGGATGTTATAGAAGTGCAAGTTGAGGTAAATGAGAATGTTTTTTCTGATGAAATAAAAGATCTTGAAGCATTTGAAATAAAAGTTAAAAATCAAATAGAGAATATATTAGGAATTAGTGTTAGTGTTAAATTAGTGGCTCCTAATACTATTGAACGTTTTTCTGGAAAAGCAAAACGGGTAATTGATAAAAGAGTTTTTTAATAGGGGGCTTTATGTTATTACCGCAGTTATCTGTGTTTGTTGAGAATAAAACAGGTGTGCTAAATGGAGTTATTAATATTTTAGCCAACAATTCTATTAATATTCGGGGTTTATCTTTGGCAGAGACAAAAGATTTTGGGATTTTGAGATTGATTCTTGATAAACCTTATAAAGCTTTAGAATTATTAAAAAAAAATAATTATACCACTATTTTAAATGAAGTTATTGCTGTTGAAGTAAAAGATGAACCGGGTGGGCTTGCTAAGGTTTTAAATATTTTGGCTGAAAAAGGTATTAATGTAGAGTATATGTATGGTTTTTTAGAAAAAAATAAGGATAATGCAATAATTGTTTTAAGAATAGATGATATAGAAAGAGCTATAGATATTTTGATTGAGAATAATGTAACATTGGTTAAAAGAGATGATTTAGAATTAATATAGATGGAATTAAGATTCTGGGATTTATGGCTGCAAGAGAATAAATCTGTTTTGACAAATAGTAAAATTAAAAATGTATTTTTTGATGATAATTTTAAAGTATTAATTTTTGATACAGGTAATTTTTATATTAATCTGGTATTAAATCCTCAAATTCCTCTTATTTTTTTATCGGAGACAAAAGAAAGAGGTGAGATATATCAAAAATTTGATGATTTTTTTTTATATTCAAGATTAATGAATGTAGAATTAAATGGGAAAGATAATATTTTAGAATTTTATTTTGAAAAGATTGATGTTTTAGGAATAAGAAAAAATTTTTTTGCATATTTTGAATTGATTCCAAGGTATACAAATTTTATTGTTTGTGATGAAAATAAAGTAATAAAATTAGCTTATAAATATTTTAACTATAAGGATAATAGATATAGACAGATTTTAATAGGTCAAAAATATATTTACCCTCCAGAACCTAAATTTATTAAGAATTATAAATTTTTGCGGGAAATATTATCTTTAAAAGAGAAAAATGATATTTCCACTTTAAATCAAGCAATTTATGAATATTTACAATTTTATTTTGATAATCAAAGAAAAATAAATTTAAAAAAAGAATATAATTCATTACTAAGAAAGAAGATGAAGACATTGGTTAAATTGAAAAGTAATTTGTTAAAAGATATTGAAAAAAAGAAAAATTATCAAAAATATTATGAATATGGTAGATTATTGCAATCAAATCTATTTAGAATAAAAGAAGGTATGGAGAGAGTTGAACTTGAAAACTTTTTTAATATAGATCATGAAATAGTGGAAATTCCATTAAAGAAGGAATTATCTCCTTCTAATAATATGCAGTGGTATTTTGATAAATATAAAAAGGCAAAGAGAGCATATGAGGTTTTACAGGTTAGAATTGAGAAAGTATCACAAGAAATTGAAGAATTACAACAAGAAATAGAAAATAGTTCAGATAATATTTCGTTTATTCAGAAAAGGATAAAAGAATTAAATAATGATATTAATTTAAAAAATATATCCAATAAGGAAAAGAAAATTTTTTATGAATATTATACTACAACTGGTAAAAAGATATTAGTTGGTAGAAATTCCAGGGCAAATGATATTTTGACATTGAAGGTAGCAAAGCCTTATGATTATTGGTTCCATGCAAGAGATTTTGCAGGCTCTCATGTTATATTAGTTATGGAAAATAAGAACAATCAGATATTACCTGAGGAAATTGAGCAGGCAGCATCTATTGCTGCTTATTATAGTAAAGCTAAAAATTCGGGTTTAGCACCTGTAGATTATACTTTAAAAAAGTATGTTAAAAAACCAAAAAATTCGCCGCCAGGTTTTGTTATTTTCTCAAATGAAAAAACTGTTATGGTAAAACCTGGTTTTTTTATTCAGGAGGAAGAAAATAATGAGTAAAATTAGAGTAGGAGTTGTAGGTGTTGGACATCTTGGCAGTATCCATGCAAGAGTTTATTCACAGTTAGCTGGTTATTGCGATTTTGTAGGAGTTTATGATATAGATGAAGATAATAAGAATAAGGTTGCGACTTTATATAATGTTCGGGCATTTAATACATTAGATGATATTATAGCAAATTGTGATGCTTTATCGTGTGCTGTTCCTACATCATTTCATTATGAAGTTGGTAAAAAGATATTAGAATCAGGAAAACATTTATTAATTGAAAAGCCGATTACAAATGACGTTAATCATGCTATGGAACTTGTTCAGATAGCTAAAGACAATGGATTAAAGTTAATGGTGGGACATACTGAACGATTTAATCCTGCTATGGAAATAGTAAAACATGTGGATATAAAACCTAAGTTTATTGAAATACATCGATTAGCACAATTTAATCCTCGTGGAACGGATGTTTCTGTTATTTATGATCTTATGATTCATGATGTTGATATTGTATTAAAACTTCTCCAAAAAGAGCCAGATGCTATAGATGCGGTAGGAGTACCAGTGATAACAAATTTTATAGATATAGCAAATGTGCGGTTAAAATTTCATAATTCTTGTGTTGTTAATATAACTACCTCAAGGGTTTCTATGAAAAAAATGAGAAAATTTAGAATATTTCAACCTTTTTCATATATTTCGATTGATTTTCTTGAGAAGAAATCAAAATTAATAGAACTAAAAAATCAAGATCTTACTACTACTGAAAAAAAAGGTTTGTATGTAACTGATTTTTCTTTAAGTGATTTTGATTATAAAATTTTTACTAATGAGAATGAGCCGTTAAAAGAGGAAATTAAAAATTTTTTATTAAGTATAAATGAAGATAAAGAGCCTGAAACTACAGGTTTTGATGGATATAGGGCTTTGAAATTATGTAATGATATAGAAAAGGTTATTAATATAGGTAAATAAAAAATTTTTGATTTTATTTGCTTTTTATTGTTTTTTTATGGGATTTTGAGCAATAAATATAAATTATAATTTAT
>CAYLKS010000057.1:12569-18736 GCA_964384205.1 uncultured bacterium
TAAGTTATTTTTATGGTTTTAAGATTTATTCATTAATATTTTGATAATTTAAGCGATAAAATTTTATCTGTTAGAATTTTGAATTATTTATATATTATTTATATGGGAAAAACTATTTTTTTAATAAAAAAAATTTTTTTAAATAAATTTATCTAAAAAATAATAAATATTAAATATAAAAAAAATTAATAAAAAGTATTGACAGCAGATTTTTTATATATTAATTTGTAAAATAATTGATTAAATAAGGATATTTTATGAAAAAGAAATATTTAAAGCCTTTAATAATAGGATTTAATATATTAAGTAGTACAGTATTGGCAACAACTAATCCGTGTTCAACAGGGCAGTATCCAGTTTCTGGTTGTTCTTCTGGAAACGTAGCGACTACTACATGTGAATCTGGATTTCATGCAGCAATAAGCTGTCCTGAAGGTAATCAAGCAGGTTCTTATTGTACTCCCGGGGGATCACCTGCAATAGATTGTAATAGTGGAAGTAGTCCTTATATGGGGGTGTGTTATGGTGGCAATAATACCTGGGAAGATGGATGTATTGGGGGAAATAATGCATCATCAGAGTATACTGAATGTGAGGCTGGGTATAAAGCTTCTGTTAATGGATGCTTAAATGGTGAGGAAGCAAGTGGTTCTTATGCAGGATGTTTTAATGGCAATAAAGCAGATGATATAGGTTGTGATTTTGGTAATGATGCTTCTGGTGGACATGGTTGTAATAGTGGAAGCCGTGCTGATTTTGGTTTTTGTACCAATGGCGGTAATGCCCAGGGTGGTATTGGTTGTGAAACTGGTAATAATGCATCAACATGTTATGTTGGCAATTCTCCTTTTCATGAATAAATGTGTTATATTGAAATAAAATAAGTTATATTTTTGCCTTGAAATTTATGTTGATTTAAAATAATTTTAATTCTTCATTAGATGGAAAATATTTTTAATATGTTAACGAAATAAGAGTGGTATTGCTAAATTTATTTATGATTTTTTGAAATTCTTAAAAAAGGATTGAATCTATTCTGATTTGTTATAAATTTATTGAGATAAGCTTTTGTTTATTATCTATCAAATATTAGAAAAAATATTGTATTTTTTTGAGGAAAATATATTATTTTTTTTTATAATTATAAAATTTTGTCTTTTTTTTATCGTATATTAAATAAAAAGGAGGAAATTGTGGAAAAACATGTCTCTTTATCAGGACTTTTACTTATTACTTATGGTATTTTACATGTTTTATTTTTATTTATTGTGTTTATATTATTTTTATTACCATCTGGTCATTATTTTCATATTTTTTCATATAATAGAACAGGTTTGGATATCCCTTTTGTCCCTATTATTTTTGGATTATTTATAGTATTTTCTATATTGGGAATAGTTACAATTATCGCAGGTATAGGAATAATGAAGTTTAAGGAATGGGCAAGGATTTTAGCTGTTATTTCTTCTATATTGATGTTGCTTAATATACCTATTGGTACTTTTATTGGTGTATATACATTATGGGTATTGTTACAAAAAGAAACTGTTACTTTATTTAATATTAAATAAATATGTCGCCTTTTAATATTGAATCAACCGCTTTTTGTACCTCTGCTACAGATATTTGTTTTATACATGGTGGAGGTGCATTTAGCTTGCATTCTGTAGGAATTCCTTTATCATAACATGGGTAACATTTAATTTTATTAAAAATATTAATAGAATTTGGAGAGTATGGTCCTGTTCTTTTATAATTTGTAGGTCCGAAAATTGCTATTACAGGAGTATTAGTTGCAGCGGCGAAGTGCATTAAAGCAGAATCATTTGATATAAATAAATTACATCTTTTTATTATTGCCATAATTGTATTTAGATTAAAAATTTTGTCTGGCACAATAGAATTTTTAATTTGTGAATGTGCTTGATGTAATAGTTCAAATTCGTCTGGACCGCCAAGTAGAAGAATTTTGGCATTATATTGATTTGCAATATAATTCCCTAATTTTATATATTTTTCCAGTTCCCACCTTTTATATTTTGTATTCTGTTTAGAACCTATTGCAAAACCAACTAATACAGTATTATTATTTATATTATATTCATTGAGGAAAGAAAAAGCTTCTTTTTGAAATTTCTCTTTTATTGGGACTCTAAATTTTGGTTTATGAAATCTATCATTGAAGAATTGTGTTAATAGATAAAGATTTAATTCAACATCATGTTGTTTTGCAGTATCATCTATAGTAAAATTATATAAAAATGAGAAATCTAAGTTATACATTTCAGGAATTTTTTTATCATAAAAAGATATTTTATTTTTTGATTTTATGAGTGCAATTATGATTGATACCCATAATCCTTTAAATGGAAAAAATTTTATTAATAAATCAAATTTATATTTTCTCAATTTATATATTAAAAAAACTTTTTTTATGAAAGATTTATATTTATCCCAGAAAATGTACTCATCTATATGGAAATGCTCTTTTAGTAAGGGGTATGAATAAGAAGGTGTTATAGCTATTATTTTTTGATAGTTTGTTTTTATTTTTAAATATTGTAGGGCTGGAAAATGCATTAAAACATTACCAATTCCATTTGGTAAAAATATAATAATTTTATTAAAAACATTTGTATGCGAGGTAGATTTTTTTTTATAAAATAATTTTAAAAGATTATAGATGAATTTTACTAATAATTTTTTCATAATATGTGGTGATTTTTGTTCTTTCTTCGGCATTTAGAAATAAATGATATAAGATTATACAAAAAAATATTATTATTATCATTTTTATTATTAATAGTAGTAAAAGATTTTTTATATTAATTATTAGAGATAATGATATTGTACAGATAGTAATTACTAAAATTTTAAATAAAATTGACCAGTTGTAGTTTATTTTATAATATTTTTGTGAGAAGAAGTTACTGACAAAAGGAAATGACATATAAGAAATGAGAAAAGATATTGCTGCTCCAAAAATTTTATATTTAGGAATAAGAATAATATTTCCTGCTATATTTATGATTGTAGCTGTAATAACTACTGGTAGATGGAGATATGTTTTTTTTGTTATATTTATTCCAACGCTTACAATATAGTTTATTCCTAAAAAAAAGTATCCTATTGTAATAAAAGGAACAATTTTATATGATGATAGATAATAATTGTCTTTTATTATAAATTTTATTATTTCTTTACTGAATATAGAAAGGCCGACAGATAAAATAGATAATATTATAGACACATATATAAAAATTTTAGGAAAAGCATATATTGCTTTTTTTTCTTTATCCATTTTATAAGAATATGGTCCCCATGCAATTGCAAATGGAGCAATAAATGCTATAAATATTATTGTACCGATATTTGAACCTATACCGAATAATCCGCTTAATTTTTCATCAAAATATTGGTTGAGGAATAATCTATTTGATAATTTTATAGACCAGTTAAGAAGGTTAATAAAACCTATTGGCATTGCAAAAATTACTAATTTTTTTATTATATTGAAGTTTATATTAAAATCATGGTGCTTTAAAAAATGAAATATCAAAATAATAATTGTTATAATAATTAATGAGTAATAGTAAGAATTTATAAAACCTTTTAAGTGTTGTTTTAATAATATTAGAAAGAAGATATTCAATATACCTATGCTTATTAATTTAATTAGACCGATACTTATGTATAAAAAAGGCTTTTCCAGTGCTCTTAAAAGTGAAAGATATAGGATTATTATTACATTTAAATATGATATAATAATGGATTTTGATATATAACTAAAAGAAATTTTATTTTTAAAAAATTCTGTTAGAATAAAGTTTTTAGAAAAATAGAATAAGCTAAAAATTAATAAGAAATTCAATGAAATTATAATCAAGGAATTGAAAAATAGATTGTTATGTTTTTTTTCGTTATCATAGAAATGTCTTAGATAAGCAGTTGAAATGCCGATATTTATTAATATTTCGGTGAATTTCATAAATGAGAAAAGAATTTCTCTTAAACCATTTTCACTTATTGTTAGATATGCGGGATTAGTGTAAATAGGTATGAATATAAAATTTATGAATTGTGTTAGAATTTGCCCTATTCCGTAGATTAGAGTATGTAGACCTAATTTTTTAAACATTGTTTTTAGAGTTTAGTTTATTTATATAAGATAAGATTGTATATGATAATCCTGTAAATATCCAGAAGAAGTTAATAGTGAAATTTGAAGGTTCAAATTGGAAAAAGAGGAAATATTGAAAAACAGATAATAGTATGCCTAAATATATTGATTTAAGTAATGGGTCATTGATTTTGTTGATTTTTTTTAGATGAAAAAGGAAATATTGGAAGAAATATAAAATAAGGGCAATAAGTCCCAAAATTCCTAATTCAGCAAAATATAATCCAAAGATATTATGACATATTATCACTTCCCACAAACTGTGAGAATGTGGCATATAAAAACCGTTATAGTAATGAGGAAAACCGCGAAGTCCTACACCTGTTAATAAATGATCAGTTCCAATATTATAAGCGCCGATTAATAAATTTATTCGTGTTGATGCTGAATAATCCACTCGTCCGGATGATATTAATATTAGAAATCTATTTATATATGACTGAACAAAATCATTTGTAAAATATAATATTATGAGAGCTATTAGTCCTGTTATTGCTGTTATATGATATAGTTTTTTATAGGGAGTAAAAAAATAGATTATAAAAATACTGATAAAAGATATTAGAAAAACACTTCTTGTGAATGTTGTAAGAATAGCAGCACTTATTATTGCTAATATCGTGAGAATCATTAGTTTATATTTTAATTTTATTTTTGATACCAATATGATTGAAAAACCGACTATATTGAACGATGATAGAAATATAGCAAATTTATTTACACTTTCAAAAACGCCTTTTATTCTTGTAGCAGGATTAAATGGATTCAGTTTTTCTGATACGAATTTTGCAAGAGGAACTTGTTTAAAAAGATAGAGATTATATCCAGATAATATTAAAATATTTAATGCCCACAGGATAAGGATAATATATAGTTCTCTTTTTGTAATTTCTATATTCGCAATAAATATACTCATAAGAAGAAGAAAGAAGAAACGTGTAATATATAATAGAGCATCCAATCTATTTGGCGAATATATAATAGAAAATGTCATTATAAATAAAAAGATAAATAAATATCCGAATTTATCGGGGATATTTATTGATAAATCTTTGTCATATAATTTTTTTAATATAAAAAATCCTAAGAATGCAAAAAATGTTACATGAAATAGAGATATAGGGAAAAGTCTAAGTTGTGATAAATGTATATTTTCTAATGATGATGTTATTATAAGAGCTGGAATGAAATATGATTGATGTTTAAAAAATGAATAAGTGATATAAATAATAAGTGGTAGTCCGACTATTAGCGCAAGGTATAAAATTATACTTTTTTTTAATATAAAAAAAGTTGAAAATAAAATAAATATTATTGAAGATAATATATAAGTAATATTTTTAGGTTTTAGAATTTTTTCCATTAGTCTCCAACTATTTGTAAATAGATTTTTCTTGTTCGTGACGTATTATCAAAATCAATAAGAATAATTTGTTGCCATGTACCTAAAATTGGCTTTTTATTAATGATTGGAAATGAGAAGTTTGATTTTAATAATGAAGCTCTAAGATGGGCATATCCATTACCATCGTGCCATGTTTCATTATGGTAATAGTATGCTTGTTCAGGTATTATTTTTTGAAAAAATGATTTTAAATCTTTTTGGGTGCCTGGTTCAAATTCTGTTGTTGTTATTGCAACAGTGGAACCGGGAGTATGTACAAGGGCGATGCCGTTATTTATTTTTGATTTGTCTAAAAAAGTAAAAATTTTATCACTTATGTTTATAATATCGGTAAAACCTTTTGTGTTAACAGTAAATTCAAAAGTCTCTACCATGTAAAGTCTCCTTTTTAATTAATTTGTAATATATTATTTTTAAGTAAAAAGTCAATAATTATGACATATTTATTAGGAATTTTTTGGTAATGTCAAGTAAATTGTGACACCCCCATTTTTTTCATTGTCTAAATACCTCCATCAATATATCAGAATACCCGAGCCTTCTTGATAAATATTTCTCATTCTTTTCACTAAAAAACAAATA
>CAYLKS010000058.1:0-18495 GCA_964384205.1 uncultured bacterium
ATTTTTTCATTATATAAAAATTTATCCACAAATTAAAAAGGTTAAAATCTATTGATAAAAAATCAATTTGTTAGATTTAAATACTCATCATAAAAGTATATAAAAAAAGAATACTTATCAAATAGAAAAGGGATACCTATTAAACAGGTATCCCTCTCTTCTAATACCAAAAAAAACTGATTTTTTAAAAAGCTAATATCATAGAAATTCGATTGATATTTCCCAAATCATTATATTTAGTCCAGGCATAATCCAAAATGAATTTAATTCCGGGGTATAATTGATAATTAATACCGAACCCCACAGAAGGTCCCTCTTCAGAATTTTTTAAAAATAAAGAATTATATCCTGCTCTTAAAAATAAAAAATCGTTATAAGAATATTCAGTGCCAATAGCCATATATTCACTATTGTTATTTGGATGTAATGCATCAATTCCCATTGTCATTTTACCAACTTGTGCATCAAAAACATCAAAAGAGATGCCCAATCTAAAATTTAAAGGCATTTGAAATTTATCAGAATCAAGATGTCCCATAATCCTGTCATTATTTCCATATTTATTAGGATCAATATCATATGTAATAGCGGCATCTTTACCAGACATTTGCATTTTATTTCCAAAATTTGTGATACTCATTCCTATTTTTAAAGTTTTAAATTGAGTCTGAAACAAAGTTCCAATATCAAAAGCAATAGCATGAGATTTCATATGCCATATTTTTTCACTAACATATTTTGTAGTAAATCCGATTGAAAACCTATCTGTCAGATTAATAGCATAAGACAATCCCATAGCAAAATCTGTTGCATTAAATTTTTCCCCTGTTCCTTCTGGATATTCAATTGTTCTCACCGCCATATCATCAGTTGATAAATATGTTATAAAAGCTCCAAAAGTTCCCATATTTCCAGCAGGAAAAATCCCACCAAAATAATTATATTTAATATCTGCAAACCATTTATTATATGAAAAAATTAGCTGATTTTTTTCAATCCTTGCAATACCTGCGACATTCCAATACAAAGCGGAAGCATCATTTGCAATTGCTACAAAAGCACTCCCCATTCCAATTGCTTTTGCTCCAGCACCAATTTCTAAAAATGATGCAGAAGTAGTTCCTACTTTTGTGATATTAGAAGCTTTTGTCACTAAAACCATAAAATAAAACAATACCAATATTTTTATAAATTTTCTCATTTCTCTCCCCCCTACTTAATCACCGCAAATTTGCCAATTTTTTCACCAATTCCAGGTGCTTTTATATGATAAATATATATCCCATAAGATATTTCAAGTCCTTCTTTTGATATCAAATCCCATGATTCTGAACCATCTGTGATCGGAGAATTATGTTCTATTTTCTTTACCAAATAACCATTTAAAGTATATATCTTTATTGTACAAATATTGGGCAAATGTATAAACTCTATTTTTCTTGGACCTCTTCCAAACTCAAATAGATGTTTAGGTTCCCATGAAGCAGCTATTACATAAGGATTAGGTACTACTGCAACTTTATCCAATTCATTCTTTGCTTTTACCTTATCAATATAAGGTTCCTCAGGAGAGAATTCATATGTATCATTTTCTGTAAAAGGACGTAGTGTTTTAAATACAAAAATATCGCCTGATTCTGGAGCATTAGGCACAATTGTTGTATCAGACGGTTCTTTTATAGTTACATTCCACGAAATTCGTTTAGTAAGAGAAAGTGAGCCAGTTGTATCATCAAAAAGAATTAAAATATTATCACCATAAGACCATTTTTTATCTTTATCTATATCCTTTATAATAAAATCAGCATCTATGCCTTTTAATGTATTTTTAATAATAAAAGGAGCTGGATAATTATAAAAAACATCTGCCGAAACAGAATCTCCAGCCTCACCTTTAAAAATAATTTCATAATCTGCAGGTTCTCCGGAACCATTTCTAAATTCCTTCACAGATACATCAAAGTTACAATCTCCTTCTACCCATCCTGTATTATCCAGATCAACTTGTAACTCACCATAATCATTCAAAATCACATGCATACCATCAAAAATAGGATTGTTAAGTTCTCCATTAACCATGTCACTATTATAAACTGGATAATATTTAAAATTAATTGTATAAGTTTGCCCTATTTCCATAGAAGATGCTTCTGTTATTTTAATCTTACCATCAACAGGATCCAGTATATAATCTACTCCACTGACAAAAGCACTCTCATCAAAATATACTGTAGTAGAATCAATATTTTTCTTACTTAAAAAAACCCACATTGTATCTGCTTTAAATTGTTCTGAAAAATAATTATCATTTTTAATTGAAAAATATATTTTTGAGTTGTCTTTCTTAAAGGTTACATAATACTTCCAATCAGAATGCACTTTCAAAGGATCAAGAATACTAACAGTTATTTTGGAGTTACTTACCCCTGTAATATGCTTAATTAAATTATTTTCAGTAGATAAATCAGAAGGCGGGACAAATCCAGCAGCAGGAGCTTCTGGCTTTACTACAACAGTATTAATATCTGTACTCAATACATTACCTGCCGCATCGACTTCTATTATCTTTGAACATTCTGATGGAGCAATATCAGGCAAACCGGGTTGGTCACAAATTCCTTTATCGTAAAAATCCTGATAATATCCTTTATCATAACTTACAACTGCGTAATAATAAACCTGACCATTTTGTACATCATAGTCTGTCCATTGATGTCTGAGTCCTGTATCATTACCCATATCATATTGTATTCCGTTGAAAGCTACAGGATGAGGCCCTTTTAAGCCATCTATTAAATCGAATTGAGCAACTGGTTTATTAAAAGTTTTATTTCCCCAGGCATCAGTAATAATCCAACTTTCTATAAAAGAAGGATCTGTACTTTTATATATTCTATAGCCCTCAAAATCATATCCATATATATGATCTTTTGAAGATTCCGCTCTATCATCCCAGTAAAGTGTAACGTATCCATCTCCTGCAACTGCCCATACCTTTGGTTTCAAAGGTGCTTTTGCAAAGGAATAATCAGCATCATATATTTTCTGCATAGTTGCAGCATTTCTTTTTATATCTTCTTCATCTTCTCCAAATAACATTGCGATAGCAAATTTTTTAGTATCTCCAACAGATAAAGGAAAATATCCAGAACCATATAAAAATGTCAAATCTACAGTTTGTTCAGGTATTTCAAAACTTTCCTCGCTTGCAGGTTTTGTCCAATCCCATAGTTTTTCATCATCTTTTGCAGTGATATTAGGCCATACATCAGCTCTAAAACTTGTCAAACCAATTTGGTCAGATTCATCATTATCTGTATATTCAAAATTAGGTTCACCTGGATCTGGTTTTCCATTGCCTTCTGTACCATCAGGATCAGGACCTAAATAACCGGGATCACTTGGGCCAATACCGTCAGTTCCAATATCATCAGTTTCGGGATTCCAATCGCCATCATTATCGATTCCATCATATTGACTTTCATCTACCATACCATCGTTGTCATTATCAATATTATCGTAGGGATTACCAGGTGATTCTAAAAACTTATATCCGAAATAGGCAGGTTTTCCACCCCATACACCTTTGCCATCATGATCATATTGAAAGACCATATCATAATCAGTATCCCAATTTGCATCATCATCGCGCTGATCACCATTATCTCCAACATCAGCATCACCATACATACCAAACACCATCTTTTCATAATCTGTTTTTGATGTATTTGTAATAAGATAAGTCCAGATTAAAATATCCTCTGCTGCTGTATTCGACCATTGATATCCTCTAACTTTTACTTCTAATCCCATACCTCTCATGGAAGAATCTGCAGGATCAGGGTAAAATTCAAATTCATCATTATAATAATCATTCATAACAAAATAAGATTCTTGATCAGCTCTTGCATATTTACCATATTGTCCATTCCATTTACCATTCCAATCTGCTGGTTTATCAGGCCATGAATCAGGCCATGTAGTCTGATCATCATTCATAGCAATTTTATCTTGATTAGGATTTGCATATCCTGGCAATGGCTCAAATCTCCACGGTTTACCTTCTGGAGATAAATCCATTTGAGTAGTACTTCCCAAACCATCTGTAAAAATATGGATAACATTTCCATTTGCATCTGTAACTTCTCCACCGACAATTGGACTGAATTCTGCAAAATAACTATGCCCCGAACCTTTTGGATAAATACCGGATCTTATTCTTGATACTCCCTGCCATTCACCAATATCACCATAGTTAAAAAATATTGTAAGAATCTTATTTCCATCATGAATATTATATTTTCTATCTTCCGGCCCTGCTATTTTATTCAACTTATTCATATTATTATCTTTATAAGGCCCTGCGGCAAATAAATTTACTGCTATCAATAACAAAATAATAAATAATCTTTTCATATTCCCTCCCCCTTAGAATTTCAGACTAATACCAAATTTCACCTGTCTTGGTGGTGAAAAATAATCTGGTCTTAATAGGTACTCACTTAATGTATTATATCCTTGATCTTCTGGTGTATATACTGAAATTAAACTATATGTTGCTCTTCCTGTATCATCATAAACAAAAATTTCATTTTTCCTATCAAAAAGATTATAAATATTTAAGAAAAATCCTATCTTCGCAAAACTCAACTTGAAATATTTATAAAATTTTAAATCCACATTAAACTGAGCTGGTTTCCTTTCACTATTTTTAAATGCAGTTAATTTCCCCTGATATTGTGGAGTATATGGTAAACCACTACCATATTTTCCAAGCAAACTCAAACTCCAATTTTTAATATCACCAAAAGTTAAATTCACATTCAAAGTATGTCTTTGATCCCAATCAAGATAAATTAACTGCTTAACACTCTCAATACCAGAAGATGCATTTATATATTGCTCTGTAGGATTAGATTCATTACCCTCAGCAATTGAAAAAGTATAATCAACACTTGCTGAAAAATAATTAGTTGCTCTTTTAGTTAAAGAAAATGTAATACCTCTCACATTACCATAATCTAAATTCTTATATAACAAATACTTATCACTTCCACCAAAAGTATTATGAATTTCAGCTCCCAATAAATTTCTTATATCTTTATAAAAACCTGTAATATCAATACCTATATCAGAACCAATCTGTTGCTGAAGACCAATTTCATACTGAACAGTCTGCTGTGGCTTAAGATCTGGGTTTCCTAAAAATGAAGACGATGAAAAACCTGCAGGAACTTCAAAATCAGGATTAAGATATAATGAATAATATGGCGGAATTTGTAAAAAATGACCATAAGAACAATGGATAACACCCTTATCAGTAATAGGATAAGCAAGACCGAGTCTTGGACTCAATTGATGTTTCACAGAAGCATCTTTATACCAAATTTTTTTCCTTTCCTCTAAAGACATTGCTTTATGTTCTGGTTTTATAGGTGCATAGATATTGGGGTCCTCAAGATCCACAATTACTTTTGCTGCCGGATCAAAAATTTCATATCTCAAACCTATATTTAAAATTAAATCTTTCAGTTCTATTTTATCTTGAACGTAAAAGCTATATTCCTTTGGTCTCCTTGTATAGGTGTTATAACTTGTTGTTGTAAGATACCCATTCTCAGGAGAAGGAACAACAGGTTTCCAATTTGTATTACTACTTAATAAAATAGAATACTCTTCCATAAACAACTCATTAAATTTTAATTCAAAACCTGTTTTCACCTGATGTATTTTAGTAAGCTGGCTTGTAATATCAAATTTAAACACATCAGAATTTGTTTTTCTATAAAAATGTCCCATTCGTGTACCGCTAATATAAAATTTATATCCGAAGAAATCACTCAATATTTTAGGGTCAACATGATAATATGTTGTATCTTCTGGGTCTTTATGAGCATAATATCTATAATAATTATACAAATGTGAATATTTCAATGTATAAAATGTTTTTGGATTTAAAGTATGATCCATTGTAAAAATAAAATTTATATTATCCCTAAAATATTTATAATCTCCATCCGGATTATATTTAAACTTATGCGAATAGGAGGTATACTCATTTTTGGTAATAAATGTGTTAAAAGTAAATTTAATCATGGGTGTGAAAAGATAGGATAATTTAAATTGTCCAGAAAGTTTTTCTGAATATTCTAAAGGAACAATCTTATTATCTCCTAATAAAGGATTGCCTTCATCATCATATCTCAAAACCCATGTAGAAGAATCAGCATTATACTCATAAGAATCAGTTCTATACTTTCTTTTGCCATAAAGATAACCATCATTATAATAATAACGTAATGTAGAAAAAAATGATAATTTCCCTTTAATAATAGGTCCACTCAAAACCCCTGTAATATCTCTAATATCAAAAGGATTGACATTGTCAATTCCTAAAAAAGTTTTTTTATGAGAACTAACATAATCGCCACCAGACAAATTTATATCAAAATTATATCTATTATAATCACCATCTTTTGTAACAATATTTATTACACCGGACATAGCCTGGCCATATTCCGCATTAAATGTTCCACTAATAACCTGAAGCTCCTGGATTGCAGAATTTTCAACATTAGCACCAAAATTTGAAGCATAAGGGTCAGTGACAGAAATACCATCAACCATAAAATTAATTTCATTACTTCTACCACCCCTAATATGCATACTGCCATCAGCACCAACAACAATACCAGCTTTTAATTCAACAATATCTGAAAATTGCTCCGATGGCATAGCTGTAATCTGTTCTGTTGACACAGATGCCTGACTTGATGTTATATCCGCCCTTATAATAGGCTTTTCAGCAACAACAACAACTTCCTGACCTTTAATTGATTCTTCAGTTAATTTAAAATCCAATCTTGTTGTAAGATCTATATTAACATTAACTTTTGTAATTCTAACCGAAGAATAGCCTATCATCTTAGCAACAACAGTATAAACCCCGGGAGGCACATTCAATATTGTAAAATTTCCATCCAGATCAGATACTGCTCCCAACTTCTGAGCCAAATCTACCTCAACATCATCAAACCAAACAGAAGTAATTACTATATTAGCATTAGGAAGGCCTTCTCCAGTAGATGCATCTATAACCCTTCCTGCTATCTTTCCTGTCGTTCCTGCAAAACCCCTAAGAAAAAACAACAATATCAAAAATAAAACATACAAATTTTTTTTCATACTCTCCCCTCCATTAAAAAATTAAACTTATTTAAAAAATAAAAAAATTAATTTAATATGTCAAGATTTTTGTCTAAAAATTTCATAATTTTTTATTTATCTCCTAATATTTTATAGATTAATAACTTTTAAACATATCTAAATCTAAAAAAACATATAAAAAAAGACAAATTAATATTTATTTTTATCTCTTGAAAAACAATTGTTTACTTGGAATTTAATTTATCCTGATAAAACTTCACACTATCTAGCATATTCATTAACTCAAAAATCTCTATTTTCACCTTATAAAAATCCTCAGGGAATACTTCTTCTTCTTTTTCTTGATATTTCTTAACAAGCTCAAGTCCTTTATCAAGACTTGCTAAAGCTTCACTATATTTCCCCAGTTTCATTTGTGCTTTTGCTAACCATAAATAAGCATCTGTATGCTTTGATTGAACTTCAATTGATTTTAAAAATGCAGATTCTGCATTTACATAATCATTCATTTTATAATATGCTTCTCCCTTATGCCTCCATGGACAAGTCCATTTAGGATTTTCTTTATTAATTTCTTCATAAATTTTAATTGCTTTTTCATACTCTCCTTTATCTAATAACAAATTCGCAATAAAAAATTTATCTCTAATCTTTGCATTATCTACTTGAGATACAACCTCATCCAAAAGAACATCTGACCAAATTTTATAAAGATAACTTTCCATAGCAATAGCATATACTTTGTCATCTGGAGTATTTTTCATCTTATTCACAATTTCAAGAGCATTTTTGAAAGATGCTTCATCTTTCTTCTCTTTAAAGCTATGATAAGCTTTTATAAAAGTTTTCCTTAAACTATTGTCTTTTTTTTCCTCTGCAAAATTAGAAACAACAAAAAAAGATAAAATCAAAAAAATAAATAAATGTTTCATAAACACTCTCCCCTTAAATTAAGTTTTCCAAAATAGAATTAATTTGAGACAAACATTTCTCTTTTCCAAAAATTTCAACTACTGCTGTGATTTCAGGACCATGCGTAACACCTGTTAAAGCAATTCTAACAGGCATCCAGAGATCTGCACGTTTTGCGCCAGTCTGTTTGCTTACCTCTTTCATAACCTTTATAAAAACATCTTTATCTATTGTATCAATCTCACTTATTTTATCCCTTAAAGCTGTTAATACTTTAATAGAAATATCTTTCTTTAAAATATCTAAAGCTTCTTGAGCCTTAATATCAAAAGTATCTTTAAAAAATATATCTGTAGCAGGTATAATATCCTCGGCAATTTGTAAACCATCTTTAACTGCCAATACCATTTTTTTTGTTTTCTCTATATCATCAAAAACCCTTAATTTTTCTTCTAAATACGGCAAAACAAAATTAAATAATTCGTCATCTGATAATTTTTTCATATATTGAGCATTCATCCATTTCAACTTATTAATATCAAATACAGCACCTGCTTTATTTACTCTATCCAAAGAAAATAATTCAATCAACTCTTCTTTGGAAAATATTTCTTGCTCATTACCCGGATTCCATCCCAAAAGAGCCACAAAATTTAATAAAGCTTCCGGCAAATATCCATGTTTTCTATAATCTTCAACAGCAACATCTCCCTGTCTTTTACTAAGCTTTGATCTATCACTATTCAATAATAATGGCAAATGAGCAAATTCCGGGATCTTCCAACCTAATGCTTCGTACAATACAATATGTTTAGGAGTACTTGGTAGCCATTCCTCACCTCTTATAACATGAGTAATTCCCATAAAATGATCATCTATAACATTTGCCAGATGATAAGTAGGATAACCATCTGACTTTAATAAAATCTGATCATCGATTAAATTTGATTGGAAACTTACCTCTCCTCTAATCAAATCATTAAAAAAAATAGTTCTATCATCAGGCATTTTAAGTCTTACAACATGGGGAATACCTGAATTTAATTTTTGCTGTACTTCCTCAGGTGTGAGATGTCGACATCTGCCATCATATTTAGGAGGCAATTTTTTAGAAATTTGTTCTTCTCGCATCTTTTCCAGTTCTTCCGGAGTACAAAAACAATAATATGCGGCACCTTTTTCAATAAGCTCATCTGCATATTTTTTATAAAATTCTAACCTCTCTGACTGAAAATATGGGCCATAATCCCCTCCAATATCCGGACCTTCATCATACTCCAAACCTGACCATTTTAATGTATTAATTAAATTTTCAACAGCTCCTTCAACATACCTTGCCCTATCTGTATCCTCTATCCTCAAAATAAATTTGCCTTTATTATGCCTTGCAAATAAATAATTATATAATGCGGTTCTAAGCCCACCTACATGCAAATATCCTGTAGGAGAAGGAGCAAATCTCACTCTTACCTTATCACCTGACATCAATATCTCCTTTTCTTATTTAAATTTCTGGAAAAATATTTTTCTTAACAATATCATTTTTAAACAACTTAAGTTCTTCAAGAAAATCAATAAAAATTTCTCTTTCTTCTTCATCTTTCTCAAAATATATAGCTTTTTTTATTAAACTAAAAGCTATTTGAATATTATTATAATATCTAAAATAAAAATTTGCAAGTATAAATAAACTATAGGGTAAATCCGGCTTTATTTCTAATGATTTCTTAGCATAAAATAAAGCTTTATCAAATTGATCAATCAAAAAATATAAATAAGCAATTGTATCCAATAATACTGGATTATGATTATCTAATTCAAGCCCTCTATTTGCATAATAAAAAGCATTATTGTAATCTTGCAACCCTACGCCCAAAAACCATGCTATATTATTATAAAGAGTTATACTATTAGGAAATTTTTCTAATCCTTTTTTAGAAATTTCAACTGCTTTTTCATAATTTTTTAGTTTATAACAAACCATTGAAGCAATTATCAAAATATTCAACTGTTCAGATAAATATGGTTCAATACTCTCTATAATTTCATATGATTTGGTATATGCCTTCTTATTATAAAATTTTGAAATCTCAGAAAAAAAATAATCAAGTAAATACTGGATATTTCCTGTGTTAATATATTCGATTATAAAATTATAAGCATCTATAATTCTCTTACATTCTGTTTCACTTCCACCCTTATCAGGATGAAAAACTTTCATTTTATTATAATAATTCTTTTTTATTTTATTTAAATCTAATGTTGGTTTCAATCCTAAAATTTTAAATTTTTCTAATATATCTTCCATTCTTTAATTCCGCTATAAGTCAAATAATATGCTTTTTTAAAACCAATATTTTTTAAAATATACTGCAATTCTTTAAAATAACCATCCAGATGCTCTGCCTGATGTGCATCAGAACTTACTGTAATTTTAATATTTCTCTTCAAAATTTCATATAATATCCAATCTGATGGATAAATAGAATCTATCTTGTTTCTTGTAATTCCACCTGTATTTATTTCAAGCAAAGAATTACGCTTAGCAATATTATCAAGTGTTTTTAAAACAATATTTCTATACCATTTTTCCGATTCTTTAAAAAAATATTCTTTTTTATTATTCAATTTAATAAGATCAATATGTCCAATTATAGTAGGCTCATATTTTAATACCATCTCTGTAATTAAATTATAATATGTTTCTACTGCCTTTTGCACATCACCGCCATAGATTTCATTCAATCCTTTTTCAAATAAATCAAAAGGACCATCTATAGGCCAATACTCTTCTTTTTCATTTCTGCCAGCAAAATGAACAGAACCAATAACATAATCAAGACTATGTTTTTGTATCAATTCTTTTGATGGATACAGTAAACCTGGGATATAATCAACTTCAAATCCTAAAAATATTTCAATTTTATTATTATATTTAATCTTTAACTCATTAACAATCTTCAAATAATTATCAATATCTTCAGCCTTAATTGTCCATTCAGGACAAAAATTAAGATGATAATGTGAAGAAAAACCTAAAAATTTGATATTCCGTTCAAATGCTACCTTTATATAATCTTCAAATGTACTTTTTCCATCGCATAATGTAGTATGAGTATGATAATTAAAATTAATTTGCATAGTTCAATCTCCTTTTTGATAAAAAATATAATATAGAGAAAATAAAAAGTAAATATTAAATATATTTTTACAAATAAAAAAATAGCCCATATATTAAACCTTTACCTATTTCAAAAAAGCTTTTTAAAATTCTTCAAATATCATTATTGACTTTTATGAAGAATTTTTATATATAATGAAAAAAAGGAGAACAAAATGGCGGAAGTGATTTTAAAAAATGTATGTAAAATATACAACGAAAATATATATGCTGCAAAAAACATCAACCTTGAAATAAAAGATAAAGAATTTATTATTTTAGTGGGCCCTTCTGGTTGTGGAAAGTCAACAACTCTAAGAATGATAGCAGGGCTTGAAGAAATTTCCAAAGGAGAAATATATATAGATGGGAAGCTTGTAAATAATGTCCCCCCAAAAGACAGAGATATTGCTATGGTATTTCAAAACTATGCGCTATATCCACATATGACAGTCTTTGAAAATATAGCTTTTGGACTCAAACTGAGAAAATATCCTAAAGAAGAAATAAAAAAGAGAGTAGAAGAAGCAGCCAAAATCTTATCATTAGAAAATTATCTGGATAGAAAACCAAAAGAATTATCCGGTGGTCAAAGGCAAAGAGTTGCTGTAGGTCGTGCTATTGTGCGAGAACCTAAAGTTTTTTTATTTGATGAGCCTCTCTCTAACTTAGATGCAAAAAAACGTGTACAAATGAGAGCTGAAATTATAAAATTACATCAAAAACTAAATGCAACAATGATTTATGTAACACATGATCAAACAGAAGCTATGACTATGGGAGATAGAATCGTTGTTATGAAAGACGGAGAAATTCAACAAGTAGACACTCCAATAAATTTATACAACAATCCAAATAATAAATTCGTTGCTGGTTTTATCGGCAGTCCTGAGATGAATTTTATATCAGGAATAATAAAAAAAGACAATGATAATATATTTTTCCAGGATGACAAAGAAAAAGTAAAAATTAATCTCGATAACTATAAAATAAATATAAATAAATATATAAATAAAAAAGTATATTTAGGAATAAGACCTGAAGATATTGATATATCTACTCAAAGTAATAATTCTGTAAACGGAATAGTAGATCTTATCGAACCAATGGGGAATGAGGTTTTCATCCATATAATTTTAGAAAATAATGAAAAAATATTAATCAGAAAAGAGCCGGAAAACATTCCTCATTTAGGAGAAAAAATATCTTTTAATTTTAATTTAAATAAAATCCATCTTTTTGATTTTGAAACAGAATCAGTATTAAAATGAATTCAAAAAATTTTTAAGATCAATAACTTTTACATTAGAAACCGCAAATATTTCTTTTATTTTCTCAATTATTTTTTCATCATTAAATAAATCAGAAACTGAAAAAAAGTATCCTTTATTTTCTATTTTGAACAAAATATCAAAAGAATGAAATTTATCTTTTTTATCTTGTAAATTAATATTTTCAGATATATCAAATTCAAAAATATTAGATTTTCCAGCAAAATTATAAATTCTATCATACAAATATAAAAAATCCAAAAAATCTTTTTTTGTTAAATTCTCATCAAGTTTAATAAATTTTTCTTTTAGCAACAAATAATACAAATTCAAAGCAAGAGTTTTCGATGTTTTTACAATAAAATCATCACTTAATTTACTATGAAACTTATCACTTTGAAAACTAATCAAAGATAATGCTCCTAATAACAATTCATTATGCCATAGTGGTATAACAACAGCAGAACCGAATTTATCCATAATATCATCATTATTAATAAAATGCATTATCAGCTTACATCTCCTCTGCCTGATAATAGGCTTGCGGCTATATTTCACCAGTTCGAGGAGTTCTTTTTTCTCTATAAAGAAAAAAGATTCGATATCATCATAAAAATCTATATTATTATCACACCACGCAAGCGATATATAATCAATATCAAAATTATTCTTAAAAAAATTCATAAGAAATTCTATTGCTGTTTTAAAATTACCAGATTTCTCTAAAACTTTATCTATTTCAAATAAAGCAGAAATTAAATCAAAATTTTCTTCTGCTATTTTGAAAAAATTTTCCAATGTCTGTCTTAAAAATTCATTTTCATGTCTATACCGCTGAGCAAGTGTAAAAATATTATATTTTAAAGACTTAAATAAATGGATTCTATCAGCATTTTCAATTAAAAATTCAGGGTTCCTATTCAAAAAATCTATAATATCTTCTTTTTTTAAACCAGTGCTATTTTCAAAACTAAATATTGCCATCTTTCACCTCATTTAAAAATTTTCTAGCATTATCAATTATTTTAGGGTTAATACCAAGAAAATTAGCTATATTTATAGCTTGATCTGGCACTACCTCTATCTCACCAATTTCAATAGGTTTATATACAATACTATTTTGTAAAATTTGCAACTTCTGACTGAATTCCAGTTCATCAAGATTTTTAATATGCTCAAAAAAATCGTCCTTTAAATAACTCATATTAAAATATGATATGAATTCACTTTTCATATATAAATTAAAATGAGAAGAGATCAAAGCATAAATATCATTTTCAAGAAAATATTTTATAAAACTTTTATTTAGTGCAACTGCTTCATAAGGATTGGTACCTTTTGCTGGCTCATCCAAAATAAATAAATTCCTGCCTTTTAAATTCATTGCTTCATTTAACCTATATAATTCATAGCCAAAAGAACTCAAATCCGTTTTATCAACATGGTAATCTTCTGTGGAAAAAAATATATTATCAAATATAGGCATTTTAATTGATACTGCAGGTACTGGTAAACCATAATTCAAATGTGCTGCTAAAAATCCAAGCGTTTTAAGAAAAATGGTCTTCCCGCCCATATTCATTCCAATAATAATATTAACATTATTCTCAATATCAACTGTCAATGGCTGATAAGACAATCCTTTTTTTAACAAAAATTTTTCAAAAAAAATAAATCTTCCTTCTTCTATAAAAATACCATCTGATATTATCTCAGGCTTACAGCAATTATATCTCCTTAAATAATCAATCCTGCAAAATATAAAATCAATTTCTCCTATATAATTATTAGCCTGTATTAATTGACTCTTATATTCTAATATTTTTTTTGTTAATTCAATAGCAATTTCATCCTCTATTTTCTCTATTTTCTCATCAATTAAATGAATATCTTTTTCAATATTTAAAATACTTTCATCATAACAAACCCCAAGCATAGTATTCGCAAAGTTTTTATCCAAAACAATAAAATCCCCAGAAGATAATAATTTTTCAATTTTATCCTTTTCAAAATAATTGGATAAAGAAATTTTATCTGTTGAAAGCTTTATATTATATTTTTCATTTAATTTTTCTAAAAATTTTTTCTTTGATTTTTCACCCTCTATTAAAATCTGTCTTTTTTCCTCTCTTAATTCTCTTAACTTCTCATTATATTCGGAATAAAAATGAAAATAATATTCATCTTTACCATCTGGGCTTAAAATTTTCCAGACTTTATGTAGTTCATTTCTATCAAAACTAATCTTTTTTATCGTAAATTTCTCTAATATATCGTTTATTTTCAAAAAAAAGTACAAAAATTTTTTAATTAAAAAGAAATCTTCTATAATTAATTTATGAGCATCCCCCTTATTCTCTAAAAAAGAAATATCTTCTATATGCTCTAAATAATCTATAACTTTTATATATAATTCATTATTTTCTCGAAAAAAATCATTCAATGAAAAGAGTAAATCATATTCTTTTTGTAATTTTTTATTATCTGAAGAGGTAAAGCAAGAAAATTTATCAAAAAAAAACCTACCCTGGACTGTTCTAATTCTTAAATCAGACAATAAAACGTCAATATTTAACAATTCTCTTGTTATTTTATCAATCATAATATCTCCTGTCTATATATATCAAAAACCGGTATATCCCCAAATCTATTCTTAAATTCACTATACAATTTAAAAGAATCAATATGCCTACCATTTGGAGCAAAAGGATTCAAAATCAACCCAGCTAAATCTATTTTCTTTAATACATTCAGTTTTATTTGACTATAAAACAACTTTTTTATATTCTCATAAGAAAGATTTATTCTAAAAATATTCTTTAAAATCAATGTTAAGTTTTTATTTTTCAATTTTCTAATGATTTTATCAAAACTAATATCATTTAAAGAAGTCTTTATAAATAAATACTCTGGATTATATTCAGAAATCAATTCAAAATAATAATCTTCATTGCCTAAAAACGGCAAATCTATCTCTTTCATAAGAGAGCCATCAGAATTAAAAATAGAGGAATTCTTTAATTCTATTCCCATAGGGTGCAACTGTGGTATAGAAAATAATTTCACAAAAATATCCGCTATTTTTAATAAATTATCAATAGAATTATCAAAAGAACCACCTATTGAAAAAAATGCTTTATCTACAAAATCAAAATTTAAATTTCCTTTTCGATTTAATGCCCCATCAATTACAAACAAATCTAAATCAAGATTATAAAAAAAATTATAAATTTTTACCAAATCTGGAGATTTTGGCGGTCCAAATATTTTTACTTTATGGTTATCTAATGCCTTATAAATAAAAATATTACCATTTACAGTTTTTATGTCCGTTTTATCAATAACGACAAAGCCTCTATTTAAAAAGCCAGGAATGGAAGTTACATACATCCCTGGCTTAACATTAATTTCTGGCTTTTTAACAAGTTCATTATCTAAAGAAACGCTTCTATTAAAACCTAATGTTGAAATACCAATCTTTTTATCGGCATTCTTTTCAATAAAATAATTCAAAAAAGTAGTTTTACCGGAATCTTTTTGAGCTCCAACAATCGCAATTGTTTCCAATTTACTACTATTTTCTTTTTTTACGTTCTAAATCTTTAGGTTCAATTACTTTTTTATCTCCAGACATCAATGCCACAAGCCCATATTTAGACTTATGAATTTCATCAATTTTGCCAACATAAATATCGGGGTCATATTTATAATCCGCAGGTTCAGGATACGAAACAATAACTCCTTCGTAATTTCTTAAAATAACTCTATTGACTCCCTGAGAAACCATGTAATTTGGCATTACAGGAATTTTACCACCACCTCCAGGAGCATCAACAACAAAAGTAGGAACAGCCATTCCTGTAGTATGTCCACGTAAAGATTCAATTATTTGAATTCCAACACTAATAGGAGTTCTAAAATGACTTATACCTTCTGATAAATCACATTGATAAATATAATACGGCTTTACTCTATTTTTCAATAACAAATGAACTAATTTTTTCATAACATCAGTATTATCATTAATTCCTCTTAATAAAACCGATTGATTACCTAAAGGAATACCGGCATCTGCCAATTTTGCCAATGCTCGTTCTGAATCAGGTGTAATTTCATTCGGATGATTAAAATGTGTATTTAAATATATAGGATGATATTTTTTCAACATGTTAACTAAACTTTCTGTGATTCTTTGCGGCATAACTACAGGAGTGCGAGACCCTATTCTAATAATTTCAACATGCTCAATCTCTCTTATTTTGCTAATTATCCTTTCCAATCTATCATCACTCATCACAAGAGCATCACCACCAGATAGTAAAACATCTCTGATTTCTTTATGATTCTTTATATAGTCAATTGCTCGATCAATATATGACATTGGTAAGGCACTATCTGTCTCTCCTGCTTTTCTTCTTCTAGTACAATGCCTACAATACATAGAACATTGATCAGTAATAAGCAATAAAACTCTATCCGGATATCTATGAGTAAGACCCGGAGTAGGAGAATCTGCATCTTCTGCTAAAGGATCATATAAATCATCTGCACTCTTATATAATTCATTAACTGTAGGAATTGCTTGCTTCCTCACAGGATCATTCGGATTATTTTTATCAATTAAAGTAAAATAATATGGCGTAATAGCCATTCTCAATTTTGCCTGCTTAATAGCATCTTCTTCTTCCGGTTGTAATTCAATCAACTGTTTTAGTGTCTCAAGATCTGTAATTCTATTTTTTAGTTGCCACGTCCAATCATTCCATTCTTCATCAGTAACATTTTCCCATATTTTATATTTCTTATAAAGCTTCTCCATAACAATCTCCAGTGTGATTATTTAGAATATTTTTCTTCAAAAATTTCTCTCAATACTGGATTTCTCCTTACAACATCCAAAGATATTTGAGCATGCTTATGTGCATAACCATTACCAATAATCATATCAACATCATATCCAATACCTTCAGCTCCAAGAGCTGCTTTAGTAAAACTTGTAGCCATTGAAAAGAAATATACTAAACCTCTATCTTTTGCCGCAAGAATAGAAGCCATCTCAGTATCAGGAACATTAACACAATTTATAACAACATCTGACATTTGACCATCCGTTAACTTATTAACTTCATTATACACAAATAAAGCATCTGTTGCATTACCTTGAATAATATGATCGCACATACCTAATTTTTCAGCAGTCTTCTTTGATCTATCACTGTGAACCAATCCAATAATTTTTCCGTCATCACCAAGAATTTCCCTTGCAACAGCAGTGCAAAGTAAACCAGATTTTCCACCAGCACCAAGAATAAATACATTTTGACCCTTTTTAACAAGTCTTTCAGTTTGAGCAGGTGCACCTGCTACATCTAATATAGATAATGCTAATGTTTCTGACATATCATCCGGCAATTTAGCATATACACCAGATTCAAATAAAATAGCCTTACCTTCTATATCTATTTGATCTTGATCCAAATACACTTTTTTAATTTTATCAATTCGTAATGGTGTTAATGATAATGATACTAAAGTAGAAATTTTATCCCCAACCTTTAAATCAATTTTGCCTTCTAAATCAGAACCTATCTTTTCAACAACACCTATTAGCATTCCTCCTGAACCTGTTACAGGATTATGCATCTTCCCTCTTTGCTCAACAATTGATAATACCTTATCAGCAACCTTCGCTTCATCTTTACCTACTTCCTCAACTATTTGATGAAAAGATGCTGAATCAATATTAAGTCTTATAACATTAATTAAAATCTCATTATCATAAATTTCCATATTATTGTCAATTTTCCATGCTGGTTGTGGTAAAACTCCCTTCGGTTCAATAACTCGATGAGATCCAAATTTACATCCTTTCATTTCTCCTCCTCGTTTTTTTAATTTAATTTTAAATAATTAAAACCAAAATGTCAATAAAATTAACTTTTTTTGTCTACATTATTAAAAAATATTTCATAAAATTAAAAATTT
>CAYLKS010000059.1:0-18010 GCA_964384205.1 uncultured bacterium
ATATATAGTTTTTGAAAGTCACCAATTATAATATTGATTTTTTGGCAATTCTATAAAGAGGAGAAATTTTTATTTTTATAATAAGATATAGTAAAATTAGTTAATTTTATATAAATTTGAATTTTTTGTTATATTTTTATAGGTGAGGATTACGTCTTTTTATAATTTATTATTGTTAAATGATTAACATAGTTTTAAAGTGGGTTTAATTTTATCTCAAAAGAAAAAAGAATTGAATATAATTTTTTTTATTAAAATATCTTGACATTTTTATAAATTGACTTATTATATTACTACAACATTGTTTAAAAAATCACAATAGAAATATTTAAGACGGAGGATTTAATATGAAGATTTTAGTATGTGATGCAATTGCAGATAGTGCAATTGAACAGTTTAAATCAAAAGGGTTTGAGGTTGATATTAAAACAGGGATGTCTCCTGAAGAATTAGCAGAGGTTATAGAGCCTTATGATATTATAATTGTAAGAAGTGCAACAAAGGTGAGAAAGGTAGCAATTGATAAAGCAAAGAATTTGAAAGTTATTGCAAGAGGTGGAGTAGGTCTTGATAATATTGATGTAGAATATGCTAAATCTAAGGGAATCAAAGTTGTTAATACTCCAGCAGCAAGTTCTGCATCTGTTGCGGAATTAGCTTTAGCGCATATGTTAGCAATTTATAGATTTCTCCCTCAAGCAAATATTACTATGAGACAGGGGCAATGGAATAAAAAAGCATACAAGGGATTGGAGTTATCTGGGAAGACATTAGGAATTATTGGTATTGGGAGGATTGGTCAGGAATTAGCAAAACGAGCTAATGCATTAGGGATGAAGGTAATTGCTTATGATGCTTTTATTAAAGAAGCACCATTAGATTTTATTAAAATGGTAGAAAAAGAAGAGTTATTGAAAAATTCAGATATTATTTCTCTTCATATTCCTTTTATCAAAGAGCAGGGACCTACTATCACAGCAAAAGAATTTGAATTAATGAAAGAAGGAGCTGTATTAATTAACTGCGCAAGGGGCGGTGTAGTTGATGAAAAAGCATTATTAGATGCATTGAATTCTGGTAAGTTATTTGGAGCAGGTATTGATGTTTTTGAAAAAGAACCAACAGATAATACAGAATTAATTAATCATCCAAAAGTAAGTGTTACACCACATATTGGGGCATCTACAAAAGAAGCACAAGCAAGAATTGGAGAAGAATTAGTGAGGGTAATCGTTGAAGAGGTAAATAAAATGTAACAACCTATTAAAAGGGAGGCTGTTTTGTTAGACATTCTTAAAGATGTCAAGCCCGATGAACTAACAGAGGAGGAGAAATTTGGGCTTTTAGACAAGGTTATTGATTATTATAAGGAAGAGTCTGGTGCTTTAATTATGATTTTACATCAGGCACAGGGGATTTTTGGATATCTTCCTATGAAAGTACAAAAATACATTTCAGAGAAAACAGGAATTCCTCTTAGTGAAATTTACGGAGTGGTGACTTTTTATTCTTTTTTTACAATGGTTCCAAGAGGGCGACATACAATTAGAGTATGTCTTGGAACAGCTTGTTATGTTAGAGGGGGTAAAAAGATAATAGAATATCTTAATAATGAATTAGGCATTGATATCGGAGAAACAACAAAGGATTTAAGATTTTCATTAGAAGTAAATCGATGTCTTGGGGCATGTGGTCTTGCACCTGTAATGGTTATTGATGAGGAGGTATATCCGAGGGTAAAAGTGACAAAACTGCCTGAAATTCTTTCAAAATATGATTAGAGGGGGTAAAAATGGCGAAACTTACTTTAGAAGACTTAAGGAAAATTAAAGAGGAGCACCAGCAAATATCAAAGGAAAGAAGTGATCAGTTTGATAAAAAAATTATAGTTCATATGGGAACTTGTGGTATAGCAGCAGGTGCAAGAGAAGTTTTAAAAGCTGCTATGGAGGAAATTGCAAAAAGAGGGCTGAAAGATATTGCAATTACTCAAGCAAATTGTATTGGATTATGTGATAGAGAGCCTGTTGTAACAGTGCAAATTGGTGATCAAGAGGTAAAATATGAATTTATGTCCCCGGATAGAATTAGAAAGGTGATAAATGATCATCTCATCAATGGACAGGTAGTGGAAGCTTTTTTGGTGAAGTAAATCTATAAAGGGAGGCTGTAATTAATGGAATTATTTCGATTACAAGTACTAATATGTGCAGGTGGTGCATGTATTTCTTCTGGGAGTAAATCTATTTTTCAGGTAATGGAAGAGGAACTGCGCAACCGTAATTTGACTGATGAGGTGAAATTAATTCAAACAGGTTGTGTTGGTTCTTGTGATATTGGTCCTGTAATGATTGTTTACCCTGAAGGTATTTTTTATCAGAAATTGAAACCAGAAGATGTGCCTTTAATTGTTGAAGAACATTTTATCAAGGGTAGGCCTGTTAAATCATTACTTTATAAAGAAAAAAGTACACAAAAAGAAGTAGAAAAATATAGAGATATTGATTTTTTTAGTAGGCAGGTTAAAGTTGTTTTAAGAAATAGTGGTATAATTGACCCAGAAAAAATAGAAGAATATATAGCCAGAGATGGTTATCAAGCATTGGCTAAAGTTTTGACTGAAATGAAACCGGAAGATGTTATTGAATCCATTAAAATATCAGGGCTTAGAGGCCGTGGTGGCGGAGGTTTTCCAACTGGTATAAAATGGGAATTTGCAAGAAAGAGTCCTGGTGATATAAAATATGTTGTTTGTAATGCAGATGAGGGTGATCCAGGTGCTTTTATGGATAGATCAGTACTTGAAGGCGATCCTCATTCTGTTATAGAAGCTATGACAATAGCAGGATATACAATTGGAGCAAAGCAGGGTTATATTTATGTTAGAGCAGAATACCCATTGGCTATAGAAAGATTAAGTCATGCTATAAAGCAGGCTCGAGAATATGGCCTTTTGGGTGATAATATATTAGGGACAGATTTTTCTTTTAATCTTGATATTAGAGTGGGAGCTGGGGCGTTTGTTTGTGGTGAAGAAACTGCACTACTTCATTCTATTGAAGGTAAAAGAGGCATGCCACGTCCACGCCCACCATACCCAGCTGTTCAAGGTTTATTTGATAAACCTACTTTAATTAATAATGTTGAAACTTATGCTAATATTCCTCCTATAATTTTAAATGGAGGAGAATGGTATGCTAAATGGGGTACGGAAAACAGTAAAGGTACTAAAGTATTTGCATTAGCAGGGGCTATTAATAATACAGGGCTTATAGAAGTGCCTATGGGAATTTCACTGGGAGAGATTGTTTATGATATTGGTGGTGGAATTCCAAAAGGTAAAGAGCTAAAAGCAATTCAAGCTGGTGGCCCGTCTGGTGGTTGTATTCCAAAAGAATATCTCTCCACACCAGTGGATTATGATTCTATTAAGAAATTAGGTGCTATTGTAGGTTCTGGTGGATTAATTGTTTTAGATGAAGATACTTGTATGGTTGATCTTGCAAGGTTTTTCATGGATTTTATTGTTGAAGAATCATGTGGTAAGTGTACTCCATGTCGTGTCGGTACGAGAAAAATGTTACAAATTTTAAATAAAATAACAAGAGGCGAAGGCACTTTAGAGGATCTTGATTTATTGATTAAATTGGGAGAACAGATTTCTAAGACCGCTTTATGTGGTTTAGGTCAGACAGCAGCAAATCCAGTTTTAAGTACAATTAGATATTTTAGAGAAGAATATGAGAAACATATTTTAGAAAAAAGATGTGAAGCAGGGGTTTGTTCTTCATTATATATTTCTCCATGCCAGAATGCTTGTCCTCTTGAAATAGATGTACCATCTTATGTTGCTTTGATAGGAGAGGGCAGGTTTAAGGATGCTTTAAGTGTTATAAGAGAAAGAACTCCACTACCGGGTATTTGTGGAAGAGTATGTCATCATCCATGTCAGAGCAAATGCCGACGTGGTCAGACAGATGAGCCAGTTGCAATTAAATGGCTCAAGAGATTTGCAGCTGATTGGGAAATTAAAAACCAGCCTTATACACATATTCCAGTACCTGTGAAAGATAGAATAGAAAAAGTGGCAATTATAGGTAGTGGACCAGCGGGGCTTACAGCAGCTTATGATTTAGCATTAGAAGGTTTTAAAGTAACTGTTTTTGAAGCAATGCCAAAGCCAGGTGGAATGTTGAAATGGGGGATTCCAGATTATAGATTACCTTCCGAGATTTTAGATTATGAAATTAGATATATAGAAAAAATGGGAGTTGAAATTAAATGTAATACAAAAGTTGGTAAGGATATAGCATTTGAAGAAATAAAGAAAGAATATGATGCTATATTTATAGCAGTTGGAGCACAAAAGAGTATTAAATTGAATGTTCCAGGTGAAAATTTAGAAGGCGTTATTCATGGAGTAGATTTTTTACGTAAAGTAAATGGAGGAGAAGAAGTTGCTATTGGTAATAGCGTAGCTGTAATCGGTGGTGGTAATGCTGCGATTGATTCTGCGAGAACCGCTTTACGGCTTGGTGCAAAAGAAGTTACAGTTGTTTATAGACGATTAAAAGAACAGATGCCAGCTGATAAAGAAGAGATCAGGCAAGCAGAAAAAGAAGGAGTAAAATTTATCTTTTTAGCTGCTCCGGTTAAAATTTTAGGTAAGAATAAAGTAGAGGCTATCGAATGTGTTAAAATGGAGTTAGGTCCATTTGATAAATCTGGTAGAAAAAAACCAGTTCCTATAGAAGGTTCTAATTTTGTGATATCTGTTGATACTGTAATTCCGGCTTTAAGTCAAAAGACAGATCTTGATTTTGTTCCTGAAGATGAATTTAAGATTAGTAAATGGGGAACATTTGAAGTAGATAGATTAACTTTATATACAGGTGTAGATGGTATTTTTGCAGGTGGTGATGCAGTAACAGGTCCTTCAACTGTTACAGGTTCTATGAGACATGGACATATTGCTGCAAAATACATCAAAAAATATCTTGATGGTGAGGAAGTTAGGTTTGAATATGAGCCTTTTCATAAAACTGAGATTCCTGTTCCTGAACCATCTGATGAAGAGATTATAGAACAACCTCAGAGAGTTATGCCTACATTACCAGTATCTCAGCGTTTAGGAAGAGATTTTGCTGAGGTTGAACTGGGCTATTCTGTAGAATTAGCAATGGCAGAAGCCCAAAGATGTTTAAGATGTGATAGAACTGAATAAAAAATGGAGGATTTTTAGTATGGAAAAAGTAACTATTACTATAGATGGGCAAAAAGTAGAAGTTCCAGCAGGAACTAGGGTATTGGATGCAGCAGCTATTGCTGGTATTAAAATTCCTACTTTATGTGCATATAGTGCTTTGGATTATTATCCTGGTGCATGTAGAGTATGTATTGTACAAGTTGAAGGGATGAGAGGTCTTCAGGCATCATGTGCATTACCTGTTAGAGATGGAATGGTTATTTCTACAAGATCAAAAGAAGTAATTGAAGCAAGAAAAACTGTGATTGAATTGCTTTTATCAAGTGGCGTTCATGATTGTAATACATGCCCAAGAAATAATAATTGTGAACTTCAAACATTAGCTGAGATGTATAATATTAGAACAAATCCTTATGGAAATGCTCTTGTAAATAAAAGAGAAAAGGGAAAAGATGATGCAGGCCCCGCACTTGTAAGGGATTATGATAGATGTATCTTATGTGGTAGATGTGTTCAAACTTGCGCTGTTGTGCAAACAGTTAATGCAATTGATTTTGCTGATAGAGGATATAAGGCACATATTTCTGCAGCAGGTTTTCCGAATATAGTAGATTCTTATTGTATTAATTGTGGACAATGTATTTTAGCTTGTCCTGTAGGCGCATTATATGAAAAAGAAGATGTTGATAATGTTATAGATGCTATAAATGATCCAGAAAAAATTGTTGTTGTTCAAACAGCACCAGCCACAAGAATTTCATTGGGTGAAGAATTAGACATGCCTTATGGTTCGATCGTAACAGGTAAAATGGTTGCTGCACTAAGAAGATTAGGATTTAAATATGTTTTTGATACAGATTTTTCTGCTGATTTAACAATTATTGAAGAAGGGCATGAATTAATTCATAGAATACAAAATGGTGGCACATTGCCGATGATAACATCTTGTTCACCGGGTTGGATTAGATTTTGTGAAACATTTTATCCTGATTTACTTGATCATCTTTCAACATGTAAATCACCGCAGCAGATGATGGGCGCTGTAATAAAAGCTTATTGGGCAAAAAAAGTAGGAATAGATCCTTCTAAAATAGTTTCTGTATCTATTATGCCATGTACAGCTAAGAAATATGAATGTCAGAGACCTGAAATGAGATCTTCAGGCTATCAAGATGTTGATTATGTTTTAACAACAAGAGAATTAGGAAGATGGATCAGGCAGGCTGGTATTGATTTTTCAAAACTCCCTGAAGAACATTATGATGATCCTTTAGGGGAATCATCAGGCGCTGGAGTTATTTTTGGAGCAACAGGTGGTGTTATGGAAGCTGCTTTACGTACTGTATATGAGGTTATTTTAAACAAGCCATTGCCAAAGATTGAATTTGAAAGTGTACGTGGAGAGCAAGGAGTTCGTGAAGCTGTTATTGATTTGGATGGAAAAGAGGTAAAAGTTGCTATTGCTCATGGATTGGGTAATGCAAGAAAACTTTTAGATAAAATTAGAGCAGGTGAATGTGATTATACTTTTATAGAAATTATGACATGTCCTGGTGGATGTCTTGGTGGAGGCGGACAACCTATTCCTACTAATACTGAAATACGCGCAAAAAGAACTGAAGCTATTTATAGAGCAGATGAAGGTTTACCTATTAGAAAGTCTCATGAAAATCCATCTATTAAAAAGATTTATGAAGATTATTTTGAAAAACCGTTAAGCGAAAAATCACATCATTTATTACATACTCATTATACTCCACGACCTGTGATTGTCCCTAATGATAACTAATAAAGGGAGTTTGTTATGGCTATTTTAACTGAAGAAAAAAAAGAACAAATAGATAAAATTATAGAGAAATATGATATTAATGATGGAGCATTATTAATGCTCTTAAAAGAAGTTCAAGAATTATTTGATAATTCTTTGCCAGTTGATGTGTTAGATTATATTGGACATAAATTAGAACGACCATTATCTCAATTATATGGAGTTTCAACTTTTTATAGTATGTTTTCTAATAAGCCTAGAGGTAAGTATATTATTAGAATTTGTGAATCACCTCCGTGCCATTTAATGGGCAGTGACTCGATTATCGATTGTGTGAAAAGAGAATTGGGAATTGATGTAGGAGAGACAACAAAAGATGGCAAATTTACTCTGGAGACATCAAGCTGTCTTGGAATATGTGCTGTTGCCCCTGCAATGATGATTAATGATCAGATGTATGGAAACCTCACACCAGATAAAATCAAACAAATTTTATCAAGTATGCATTAAGGGAGGTGATTATGAGTAAATTATACAGAATGAATGTCCTTGTCTCTTCAGATATAACAGATTTATTGCAAGGGGCAAAAGAAGTAAAAGAAGAATTAGAACTTGAGATTAATAAATTGGGATTGTCCGATGAAATTGCTGTTGTTGAAACAGGGAATCTTGGTTTTGCTAATAAGGGTGTTGTTATTTATGTTTTGCCGGATAATGTTTATTATGGATTTATGACCCCAGAACGGGCAAGGATTGTTGTTAATGAACATTTTTATAAAGGAAGAGTAGTTAAAGATTTTGTTATATCTGATACTTTAAAAGATAATAATAAGATAGAATATGCTATAAATAAGACAACATTGCCAAAGCAGAAAAGAGTGGTTCTCCGCGGTTGTGGGATGCTCAATCCTGATGATATAGAAGAATATATTGCTTTTGATGGTTATGAAGCATTGGTTAAAGCTATAACAGAATATACACCAGAAGATATTATTAAGATTATTAAGGATTCAGGATTGCGTGGTCGCGGTGGTGCAGGATTTCCAACAGGGATGAAGTGGGAATTCACTGCGAATGTTAAAAAGAGCCCGAAATATGTTGTTTGTAATGCTGATGAGGGTGAACCTGGCACTTTTAAAGATAGATTGATTATGGAGGGGAATCCTCATTTGATTATAGAAGGTATGGCAATAGCAGCATTTGCTATTGGAGCAGAAAAAGGTTATGTATACATCAGAGGTGAATATGCACAATCAATTGAAAAATTACAAAGAGCAATTGATCAAGCAAAAATGATCGGTTTTCTTGGAAATGATATTTTAGGTAAAGGATTTAATTTTGATATAGAAATTGTAACAGGTGCCGGTGCTTATGTCTGTGGTGAAGAAACTGCTCTTTTAAATTCTATGGAGGGGAAAAGAGGTAATCCAAGGGTTAAACCGCCATATCCTAATACTGCTGGATTTAATAATCAGCCAACACTTGTTAATAATGTTGAGACATTGGCAAATGTGCCATGGATTATTAACAATGGAGCTGATGAATATAGAAAAATTGGTACTGAATCAACACCTGGAACTAAAGTATTCACTTTATTAGGTAGTGTAAATAATACAGGTTTGATTGAAGTTCCTATGGGAATTACGCTAAAAGAGATTATCGAAATTTATGGCGGAGGAATGAAAAAGGGAAGAGCCTTTAAAGCTGCTCAAACAGGTGGAACATCAGGCGGCATTATTCCACGGGCTTTATGGGAAGTTCCAATGGAGTATGATTCTCTTGCAAAAGTAGGAACTGCTTTAGGTTCCGGTGCTTTACTTATCATGGACGATACTGTTGAAATACCGGACATGTTATTATCAATGATGAAATTTTTTAGACATGAATCTTGTGGTAAATGCACTCCTTGTAGAGTTGGAACAGATGTACTTGTTCGTTTATTAGAAAAAGTTGTTAATAAAGAAGCATCAAAAGAAGATGTTGACTTATTACTTAGTACTTCCGAAGTTATGAACAAAACATGTCTGTGTGCTTTAGGACAATCCCCTTATATTCCTATAAATACATCAATTAAGTATTTCCACCATGAATTTGTATGATAAAATTGAAAAAAAGGAGAGGCATTTTTATGTCTCTCCTTTGTTATTTATTTCATAAGTTTTGATAATATATCAACAAGTTCGTTATAAGTATAAGGTTTTTTTAATATTCCTTTAAAACCTAATTGTTTATAATTTATTAAATTTAGATCATTGATATAGCCAGTTGATATAACTGCTGTTATATGGGGATAGATTTTTTTCAGTTCATTAAACGTTTCAATACCACTTTTCCCACCTGGTATTGTTAAATCTAATATTACTATGGAGATTTTATCTTTATATTTTTTATAGATTTCTATTGCTTCATCTCCATTTTTAGCTAATAAAACTTCAAATCCCATTAAGGTTAATAGTTCTTTTAAAGTTTCTAAAATATCTGGATTGTCATCCATTATTAATATATTGCCTTTAAAATTGTTGAGTGATAAAGATTGTTTTTTTTGAGGCATTTTTTTAATTTTTTCATTTGATGCAGGTAGATAAATTTCAAATGTAGTACCTTCATTGGGGTTTGATATGACATTTATATAACCTTTATGTTTTTTTATAATAGAATATACAATTGCTAGACCGAGTCCAGAGCCTTTCTTTTTTGTAGTGAAAAATGGGGTAAAAATTTTTGATAGATTTTCTTCTGGAATACCAACACCAGTATCGGATATGCTAATTTTTATGTAATTTCCATTTCTTATAGGAATTATATGATTTTTATTATTAAAATTTTCAATTTTTATATTAATAACACCTCCATTGGGCATTGCTTCTTTAGCATTTATAATTAAATTTTGTATAACTTGAGATATTTGAGATTTATCTACTTTGATATTCCATAAATTTTGTGTATTAGATATTTTATAAGTCACATTTGAGCCACTTAATACAAAGTTAATTGAATCTTTTATAATATCAATTACTGAAGCTGTCTCTTTTATAGGAGCTCCTCCTTTTGAAAATGTTAGTAATTGTTGTGTTAGTTTTTGAGCTTGTTCTATAGATTTTTGAAGCTTGTTTAGATTATCTTCTATGTCCATAGATTTTGATAATTTTAATTTACATAATGTTATATTGCTTAATATAGCTGCTAATATATTGTTAAAATCATGAGCTATGCCACCGGCTAAAATTCCAATATTTTCTAATTGTTTTATATATTGTTTTTTCTTTTCTATTTCTTTTTTTTCTTCATCAATTTTTTTTTGTTTTGTCATATCTATAATAACAACCATAGTAGATGGTTTATTGTTGTACATTATTGGAAATGAGGAAACAAGAGCATAAATAATATCTCCTGTCTTTGTTAATAGTTTTTCATATATAGCTTCTGTATAAATTCTTTTATTATTTGTTTGAGTAAATCTTTTCAGTACAATTTTTCTAAATAAAGGATGTATAAAATTTAGAACATCCTGTCCTATATAATCTTTTTTATTTTTTAGCTTGAATATTTTCTTTGCAGTTTTATTTACATATATTATTTTTCCATTTGTGTGAACCACAATTCCTGCGGGATTTTTTTCTATCATAGTTTTGTATTGGAGTTCTCTTTTTTTTAGTTCTTCTTCTTGTTTTTTGATTGTAGAAATATCTAAAGAAAAAGCATATAATACATCTTTTCCAAAAAATTTTCCTCTATTGATTCTTACAATTTTAGGGAATATTTTTCTATTTTTGTCTATACCCCAGAAATAGAATTTTTGAGGTTTTCCTTTTATTGCTTTTTGAATAGAATTATTTAAATCATTTAAGTTATTTTTCCCTTCAGCTGATAATATAGATGGGTCCTTTCCGACAAAATATGATTTTGGATATTTATACATTTTTATAGCAGCTTTATTTACATCTATGAATTTACTATTAAAATCCTGAATATATATAGCATCAATAGAAGAATTATATAGAGAATAAAATGTTTCTTTTGTTTCTTTTAATTTATTGGTTAGATTTATAACTTCATCATATTCTATAAATTGTAAGATTTTGAAGTTTTTTTTCTTTTTGACCAATACTTTATAGGTTTTTGTTTGATTATTTTTTTTTATTTTGAATATAAATGATTTTTTATTTTTATTATCATAAATTGAATCGATTAAATTATTATTTAAATATATACTTAATTTCCGTTCTGCTTTTTTATTTTTAAATATTATTTCATGGTTTTTAATAATAAGAACTGGAATGTCTAATAAGTTGAAAGAGTAAAAATTAAAAGTATTATCTTCCATACATAGATATAATATAGAAAATAAAAAAATTTTGTCAATTAATTTTTTATTAAATAAAATTATTGAATAGATTTAAAATTTTTGGCTTGACTTTTTAATGTGAATTAATATTTTTATTTGAAAAAGGAGGATTATTGTGGAAAATTTAGAAAAGAAAGTTATGGATATGTTGAAGGATGCAATGAAAAATAAAGATAATGGAAAAGTACAAACTTTACGAATGATAAAATCTGCTATTCAGTATTATAAAATAGAAAAAGGGATAAAAGAATTAAGCGAAGCTGATGCAGTATCAATAATTTCTAAAATGGTTAAACAGAGAAAAGAATCTATTGATGAATATTCTAAAGCAGGAAGGGAAGATCTGGTTAAAAAAGAACAAATAGAACTTGAAGTTTTAAATACTTTTATGCCAGAGCAATTAGATGATAATAAATTAAAGGAAGAACTACAGAATATTATTAAAGAACTTGGGGCAGAAGGGAAAAAAGATTTTGGAAAAGTTATGAAAGAAGCGATGAATAGATTAAGAGGTAGAGCAGATGGTAAAAAAATCAAAGATTTTGTAACAGAATTATTAAGCTTATGATTTATTTTTATATAGTAACATTTGGATTATTGTTGTTATCCTTTATTAAGGATCGTGATAAAACTAAAAGAGCATTGAAGCATGCGTATGAAAATTTTATAGATATATTGCCAGATTTATTTTTTATAATAATTATGGTATCTGTGAGTCTTTCTATTATTTCTCCTGAGACAATAGCTCATTATTTAAGTTTAGATAATAAAATAGAAGCAGGAGGATTGGCTTTTATATTTGGTTCTATTACTTTAATGCCGGGGTTTATTGCATTTCCGATTTGTGGATTTCTTTTAAAATTGGGAGTTCCATATTTGATAATTGCTATTTTTTCTACATCATTAATGCTAATAGGAATTGTAACTTTGCCTGTGGAAATAAGATTTTTTGGTAAAAAATTTGCAATTATTAGAAATATTTTTTCTATTTTTATTGCTTTGATTGTAGCATTAATTATTGCTTATTTTTATGGGGAGATTGGTTTTTGAAAAAAAGTAAAAAATTAGAAATAATAATTTTTATTGGGTATTTGATTTTTATAGTTTATGCTATAATATTTAAAAATGATTTTGGTTTGAAAGTTGCCACTTTTGGATTTAACTTTTCTAAAAATTTATTTTTATTATTACCATTATCTTTTATTCTAATAGGGCTTTTTAAAGTCTGGGTCAAAAGAGAAAAGATTGAACAATATTTTGGACACTCATCTGGATTAAAAGGTCATTTTTTCGCTATTATACTTGCTACTACTACTGTTGGTGGTATATTTGTTGCCTTTCCTGTAGGAAAAGCCTTAATTGATAAAGGTGCAAGATTATCAGTTATATTAACCTACCTGGGAGCTGCAGCTGTTGTAAGAATTCCAATGACTACTTTTGAAGCTACTTTTGTTGGAATAAAATTTTCGATTATTAGATTACTCTTTACTATACCTCTTATTATAATATCTTCAGAAATAATTGCTTTTTTGTTAAATATGACACATCATAAACGTGAAACATCATAATAGAGCATAGTTTTATTATTATTATAGATATTTTTTGAGAATTTGTATTTATTTAACATTTAGAGGAAAGATAGGAGAAGCAGTAAAAACATATTTTATCTAAAAAAATTATGATAATAATACGCAGTAGCGATCCGGATTTTATGAGTTGTAATTTTGTATATTATTGTAAAATTATGATAATTATGTGGGGATTTTTGATTTACAAGATTTATAGAATAATATTTATCTTTACAAATTGTTAACAAATATTTTTTTTGATCTCAAAAAAATATAAAAAAATACTTGACTTTTTATGGAATATCTTTTATATAGTAAAATTTTTATAGAATTTTATAAAAAGGAGCGAAGATATGAGAGATTATTTTATGGGCAAGGAAAGTTTTGTTCCCAGTAAATTGGAAAAAATATCAGATGTTTTTGATTTTTGTAAAGAGCATAATGTCAAGTTTGTTGATATTAAATTTATGGATTTTCCAGGATTATGGCAACATTTTACCATTCCTATTTCTGAATTTTCTGAAGATATTTTTGAAAATGGGCTTGGTTTTGATGGTTCAAGTATAAGAGGATGGAGGTCAATTAACCAGAGTGATCTTCTTGTGATACCTGATTTTACTACAGCAATGCTTGATCCTTTTAATATTTTGCCAACTCTTAGTTTGATAGGCAATATTTACGATCCTATAACCCATCAGCCATATAATAGAGATCCAAGAAATATAGCTTCAAAAGCTGAAAAATATTTAGTTCAAGCAGGAGTGGGAGATACAGCATATTTTGGTCCTGAGGGAGAATTTTTTATTTTTGATGATATACGATATGGACAGGGATTGAATGAAGGTTATTATTTTATAGATTCTGTAGAAGGTGTTTGGAATACAGGTAGGGAAGAAAATCCAAATTTAGGTTATAAACCGAGAATGAAGGAAGGATATTTTCCAGTACCACCAACAGATTCTCAGCAGAATTTGAGATCAGAGATGGCGGATTTGATGTTAAGATGTGGTCTTGATGTTGAAGCTCAGCATCATGAAGTAGCAACAGCAGGTCAGGCAGAAATTGACATGAGGTATAATAAGCTAAGACATCAAGCTGATAGTTTTATGTTGTATAAATATATAGTTAAAAATGTTGCAAGAGCTCACAATAAAACAGCCACTTTTATGCCAAAACCTCTTTTTGGTGATAATGGTTCTGGAATGCATGTTCATGTTTCTATCTGGAAAGATGGGCAAAATATTTTTGCGGGCGATGAATATGGTGGGTTATCTGAAGATGCATTGTTTTTTATTGGCGGTATTATAAAACATGCTAAGGCTTTATGTGCTTTTACTAATCCTACTACAAATTCTTATAAAAGATTGGTACCAGGTTTCGAAGCGCCTGTTAATTTAGCTTATTCTGCACGAAATAGATCAGCTGCTATAAGAATTCCAATGTATAGTTCTAATCCAAAATCTAAAAGAGTAGAAATAAGATTTCCAGATTCATCTTCTAATCCATATTTAGCATTTAGTGCTATCCTTATGGCGGGATTAGATGGAATTTTAAATAGAATTGATCCAGGGCAACCAATGGATAAAAATATATATGATTTACCTCCTGAAGAGATAAAAAATATACCATCAGTACCTGGTTCTCTCGAAGAAGCTATTGATTCTCTGGAAAAAGACCATGATTGGTTAACAAAAGGTGATGTTTTTACTGAAGATGTGTTAGAAGGTTGGATTAATTATAAGAGGAATAATGAAATTAATCAATTGAAATTAAGACCCCATCCTTATGAATTTATGCTGTATTTTGATATTTAGTAACTAAGTTTTTAAAAATAGTAGGGAAATAGTAGTGATATTTTTGAGTATCCCTACTATTTTTATTTTATTTTATATATCAAGGTGTCCTTTGCAATACCACCAATAAATCCTTTTAAATCTCCTTCAAGATTCATATAGTCAAAATTGAAAATTTTTGCTGAAAAAATGTTATCGGAGAATTTATCAACTGTTAAATATTTTAGAGTTGGCTCTGTTAGAGAATATAAATAAAATACAATCTGATTTACAGAATCAATTTCTATTCCATATTGTCTTGAATAATAAATTTTTTTGAAATTTTCAATTATAGAATATGGCATTGTATAAAATGTATCTGTGATAATACCTGTTAGTTCTGATTCTGTATAGTCTATATAATCTGAGTTTTCATTTATTATTGTATATTTTTTTATTGGTACTGTTATATTTTGTTTTGTATCATAAAAATAGCCCCTTATAATGTAACCGCATATTTTGTTTTTTGGAAGCCAATTAAATAGAATAGCATTATTTGTTTTTTTAGCAGTAAAATTTGTATTTTCTGGTATATAGACATCTATATAAGAAAATAATGAATCATCAGCAGTTAGTTTGATATTGTATGTTGTAGCTGGTGAGAATTTATAATCAATTTTTATTTTTTTATATATGCTAAAAGTGATTTTTTGTTCTATTATAATGGAATCATTTATTGATATTTTTATTTTTGTATCATAAACGGGAAAATATTCTTCTTCATCTTTTAGTATAGCAGCAATATATAAATTATTCAATGGTTCATCTTTTGCATTTAAATAGGAATAAATAATAAATTTTAGATAACTATAGTCTTTATTTACAGGATTTTTTTCACATACGAATAGAAAAATAACGACAATTATAATAAACTTTTTCAATTTATTGGCCTTTTTTAGAATTTATAAGTTATTCCTAAAGAAGGGAATATTGGCATATAAGCTTCTCCTTCATTATTTTCATCGTAAAAGATATAGTTTTTGAAATTGAATATATTTAGCACCTGTATATAGAATTCAAATCTTTTCCATTCCCAGTAAAGATTCAGATCAATTCTTTTATACATTGGCATTTTATTTTTTGAATCTTTAAAAATGATATCTTGAGAATAAAACGGAAATTCTACAGGATTTATAGTGGTTTGATCGAAAGGATTGTCATATCTATTTAATTTTAAATATTCTCCATAAGATTTTATAAACCAGTTTCCAGAACTTATATTTCCGTTTGTACTAATTTTTAAACTTTTTGTTAGCTGGATTCCAATATTAAATTTAAAATTATGTCTTCTATCATAATCGGGATAATATGCTAATCCTGTTTTTTTATCTACTCGTACAATTTTTGATAAAGAATAGGAAGCAATTGCAAATATATTGTTATACTTGTATTGTAAATAAAATTCACTTCCATAAGCTTCTCCTCGTTCAAAATCGAATGTATTATCAGAACTGGATATTTTATAATAATTTCTTATAGCAATATTGAAATATCGTTTATAATAGGCATTTATACTTAATTTTATATTTTGTTTTTGTATTTCAAATCCTAATGTATTTTGGAGGCAATTTTGAGTATATCCTTTTTTAGATATTGGTTCCCAAACATTGAAAAGTTTTAAAATAGAGGTTTCATCTACTATAGAAACTATATTTTGGGTCATATATGAAAGTCCATAGTTAATAGATTTAGTGCTATCAATTTTTTTTATAAAGGCTATTCGTGGTTCAATATTTGCCGAACTATTGAAGGAAAAATAATCGAACCTCACTCCTCCTAAAGAGGTAATTGTATTGTTGAGTTGAATTTTTCCCTGAGTATATGCTCCTATTTCATAGCTTTTTTTACTGTAGTTTATAATACTATCAGAAGAGTTCAAAATAATTTTGTAAGAATTATGATATGAGGTAGCAAATATCCCATTTTTTAAACTGATTTTGTCGGATAAAATAGTTATTTTATTTATTTTTAATGTAAAATCATTGATTTTGTTGTTGATATTTAGAAATGGAATTTCTTTAAAATTAAAATTGAATTTACTGAAATAACAGATTGTTTCCCAATAAGATAAAGCAGAATTTATATGTTTCCATGTAATTCCATAAGTATTATTGCCCCAGTTAAATTTTAATTTTTCATCATCTGGATCATAGAAAATATCTTTACCTGCAAATGAATTAAACCTTAATATATTGTTATTGTCTATATTGTATGTTAATTTTATAATATTATCATAGAAGTAATATGGGAATATTTCTGATGTTAACCATTCCACAATTTTATCTGCATATGTTCTTCTAAAGGATGCCATAAATGATAATTTTTTATTAATAGGGCCTTCTATTAGAGCTTTTGAACTTATTAAGCTTATTTGAGTTGTTATATGAATTTTATCCATTTTGCCGTCTCTTGATGTTAGAGAGAGCAGGGAAGACGTTCTGCCTCCAAATTCTGGCATGAAAAAACCAGTTGAAAATTCTGAAGTTTTAAGAGCATTAATATCAAATGTAGAAAATAACCCGCCAAGATGGGAGGGATTGTATATAGGAATGTTATCTAAAAGGATTAGATTTTCATCTTCTTTTCCTCCACGAACATGGAAGTCAGTTGAAAAATGATAACTTGAACTTACTCCCGGTAACATTTGAAGTGTTCTTAAAATATCTGGTTCTCCCATAGAAGGTATTAGTTTTATATTTTTAGGATTTAAACTAATTTGTGATATAGAAGAAGAATTTTGATTGACTTTTTCCCCGGAAATCACAACTTCTTTTAATCGTACTTCAGTTGGTGTTAATTTGTAAACTAAATTATGGACATTTTGAGTTATATTTATTGTATCTGAAAATGTTTCATATCCTATATATTGAATTATTATTATATACTTTTTAGCAGGAATATTTATTATTCTAAAAAAACCGTCGTTATCTGTAATTGCTCCATATTTTGTATTTTTTAGAAAGACATTTGCATAAGGTAACGGTTCTGACGTTGTTTTATCAATTACCCTGCCCCATATAGTAAATTTTTGATTGGAAGTTATTTTAGCGTTAAATGAAAGTATAATAAAGATTATATATGCTAAAATTTTTTTTTGATAATTTGCCATATATTAATTTTAATGGAAAAAAGATATTAAGTCAATATTAAAGTTAATAAGTGCTGCTGGGTATTTTAGTTTTAAAGTGAAAATACTAAATTTGTTGACATAAATATTATAGTATTTATTTTTCGTATTTATAGTTGTTAAAATATAAAAAATGGAAAAATAAGAGACATGGTACCCCCTTG
>CAYLKS010000060.1:0-17889 GCA_964384205.1 uncultured bacterium
CCGCTTTATAATGAGTAGATTTTCCTATTTTAAAATATTTTGCGATTTCCTCAAGCGTCATTATTTTTATTCCTTTTTACCTGCCAGATGTTGTCATAGCATAATACCATTTTATAATATATAGGAAAAAAAAGCAAAAAGTCAAAACCATTTTTTTTCAAATTATAAAATACAATTTTTTTTAATTCAAGGGGGGTACCATGTCTCTTCTCTTCCCAAATATTTTCAAAAATTAATCTTGACTTTAATTTTTCAATAAAGTATTATAACTAACATGAGGAATGATATTATTGAACCTGTATTACATAATGAAGAATACGAAATAGAAAATAGCTTACGCCCCCGTAAATTGCAGGATTTTATCGGGCAAAAGAAAATTAAAGAACAATTATCTATTTTTATTCAAGCGGCAAAAGAACGAAATGAGCATTTAGATCATATTCTTTTTCACGGCCCTCCAGGACTTGGTAAAACCACACTAAGTGGAATAATTGCAAGTGAAATGGGTGTAAATATAAAAACAACAAGCGGACCCATTTTAGAAAAAGCTGCAGATATAGCAGGAATATTGACTAATCTTCAACCCGGGGATGTATTATTTATCGATGAAATACATCGTATTAATAGAGTTGTAGAAGAATATTTATATTCTGCCATGGAAGATTTTTGCCTCGATATAATTTTAGATAAGGGTCCCAATGCTCGTTCCATTAGATTAAACCTAAATCCCTTTACATTAATTGGTGCTACAACACGGGCTGGACTTTTAACTGCACCTTTGCGAGCAAGATTCGGAATTGTTATGCGAATGGAATACTACCCCCCTGATGAATTAAAACAAATCATCTTACGTTCAGCTAAAATACTAAACGTAAAAATAGAACAAAAAGGTGCGGAAATTATAGCAAAAAGCTCGCGCGGTACTCCTCGTGTGGCAAATAGAATTTTAAGAAGAATAAGAGATATAGCACAAGTCAAAGGTAATGGAGTTATTACAAAAAATATAGCTCAACAAGGATTAGCTTTACTTGAAATTGATGAATTTGGATTAGACGAAATGGATAAAAAGATATTAGAAACTATAGCTGTGAAATTTGCAGGTGGACCTGTTGGCATTTCAACTATTGCTGTTGCTGTTGGCGAAGAAAAAGATACAATAGAAGAAGTTTATGAACCTTTTCTTATTAAACAAGGTTTTTTACAAAGAACTCCGAGAGGTAGAGTATTGACTTCTCTTGCTTATGAACATTTAAATCTGAAAATTTCACAGCAAAATTCATTGTTTTGATTATGGAAAAACTATTATTGCATATTTGTTGCGGCCCCTGTATGATCGTTCCATACACATATCTTTCCAGAGAATATGATATACATGCTTTATGGTATAATCCCAATATTCAACCATTGACAGAATATATGGAACGAATGAATGCAGTAAAAGTTTTCCAAGAATATTCAGGGGCAAAAGTGATTTATCAAACCGATTACCAGCTTGAAGAATTCTTCCGAGAAATTGTATTCAGAGAATCCTCACGATGCAAATTTTGTTATCATAAACGCCTGGAGAAAGCTGCCAATATAGCCAAAAAAGGTAAATTCAATTATTTTTCCACCACCTTACTCCAAAGTCACCAGCAGGATAGAGAATTAATTATTGATATAGGTAAACAACTTGAAAATAGATATAAAGTAAAATTTTTAATATTTGATTTTAGAGATAAATGGAAAGAAGGCGTTGAATTATCAAAAAAATTAGGTATGTACAGACAACAATATTGCGGTTGTATATATTCCGAATACGATAGATATAAATTTAGATTCCAAAAATTAAAAGAAAAATTCAAGGAGAAAAAATAATGGAATTTGGAAATATTGCTAAATTCCTTATAACTATTGGGTTCATCTTTATTATAATTGGCGTGATATTTTATTTATTAGAACATTTTGGCGCAAATTTCCTCGGGAAATTACCGGGAGATATTTTTATAAAAAAAGGCAATGTTACTATCTATATTCCTATTGTTACAAGTATTATTTTAAGCATACTATTAACTATAATCTTAAATATAATTTTTAGAAAGTAAATTTATGAAAGCCGATTTATTTGACTATAATTTACCAGAAGAACTGATCGCTCAATATCCCGCAGATAAAAGAGATGAATCAAATTTAATGGTCCTAAATCGCACCACTCAAGAAATATGTCATAAAAAATTTTATGACATAATTGATTTATTAAATGAAAATGATGTATTAGTTTTTAATAACAGCAAAGTCTTTCCTGCTCGAATTATAGGCAAAATCTATAATAGTGATACTGAAGTAGAAATATTTTTATTAAGGAAAATTGAACATTACAAATATGAAGCTCTTGTAAAACCCGGGAAAAAACTAAAACCCGGCAAAACAGTTGAAATTAATAAAAATGGTTATAACATTAAATTAAAAATACTGGAAATATCAACTTTGGGTAGAATTATAGAATTTGAACATATTGATGGATTAGAAGAAATGTTAGATAAAATAGGACAGGTGCCACTTCCACCATATATAAAACGTTCTCCTACAGAAAAAGATATTCAAAGATACCAAACAGTATATGCTAAAGAAAAAGGTTCTGTTGCCGCACCAACTGCTGGATTGCATTTTACTGAAAAAATATTGAATAAACTAAAAAACAAAGGAATTGAGCAGATCCCTGTAACACTTCATGTTGGGCCTGGAACTTTTAAACCAGTTAAATCCGAAAATATCGAAGATCACAAAATGGATTATGAGTATTTCACAATAAATAAACAATCTATCAACATTCTAAAAAATGCAATAAAAAACCAAAAAAATATCGTAGCTGTAGGTACAACCTCCGTAAGAGTTTTAGAAAGTTTACCTTATCCTGTTGATAAAATCCCAGATGAAGGAATAGCTGGTTTTACTGATATTTTTATATATCCTCCCTACAAATTTAAATATGTTAACAAATTAATAACAAACTTTCATTTACCTAAATCTACTTTAATTATGCTCGTTTCCGCTTTTGCTGGACGTGATTTTACTCTTAAAGCATATTCCATAGCTGTTGAAAAAAAATATAGATTTTATAGTTATGGAGATGCAATGTTGATTATATGAAAAAATATGATAAAATAAAAAAAGAGATAGAAAAAGGAAATACAATCCTTATTCTCCAGGGAAATGAAGATTTTTTCAAAGATGAAATAGAACAATTTATAATAGACAATTTTTTAAATCCCAACCTACTGGATTTTAATCTTGCTGTATTTTATGGTGACAATGTTGATTTAGGGCGTGTTTTTAATACTGTCCAGAATATACCAATGATGGACAATTGGAAAGTTACCATTCTAAAAAAGGCAGATAAAATTGATAAAAATATTGCAAATAAACTCGCTGAATATTTTACAATCATACCTAATAACTCTATTTTTATATTAGAATCCGATGGCAGTTTGCCAGCAAAATGGAAAAAAATCCTTTCCAATAAAGCCCAAAAAATTAACTGCAATTCACTGTATGAAAACCAGATTGCAAAATGGATTATTGAACATGCAAAGACTAAATATAATAGAAAAATCTCAGAACAAGATGCTTTTCATCTTTATACATTATGCGGGAATAATTTATATATTCTGGATAATGAATTAAATAAAATTGATATATATCTGGATAAAAATTTACCTATTACAAAAGAAATTATAACAAAAATTGCAGGAAATTCTAAAACTTATAATAATTTTGATTTAGCAGATGCAATTTTAAATAATGATATTTATTCTACTCTAAAAATTTTAAATGTTTTATTTTTTGAAAATAATAAACCAATTGTGATTCTTAGCTTCTTGAATAATTTTATTCATGATATTTCAAAAATTATTTATCTTCATAATAAGGGACTATCTGATAATGAAATTATAAAAATACTAAAAATGCACCAATTCAAGTATAAAAAATATAAAAAAGCTCTCAGGATTTTTAATTTGCCAATGATTAAAAAAATACTATTCTTCCTATCCGAAGCAGATATAAATTTGAAATCCGGAACTCTATCACAACAAAGAGAAATCGAAGATTTAATTATTAAAATATTCTCATTCCATCTGATTAAAAAAGGCAAATAAAATGAACAATAAAGATGAAATTTTTAAAAAAAATATTAATAAAAATTTCGAATTCGATGAAAATGTAGCAGATGTTTTTGATGATATGTTGAACAGATCTATACCATTTTATAAAGAAATTGTAAAAACCTCTGCAAAAATTTTAAATAATTTTTTAACAGATAATGATATTATATATGATCTTGGATGTTCTACAGCCACCACCTTAATAGAAATTTCTCGATTAATAAAAAATCCCAATATTGGGCTTATAGGAATAGATAATTCAGTTCCAATGCTGAAAAAGGCAAAACATAAAGTAAAAATGTATTCCAAATCAGATAGAATAAAATTCATTTGCGCTGATATTAATAATTTCCCAATTTTAAATGCAGGCGGCATCATTCTAAATTATACATTACAATTTATAAGGCCTATAAATAGAATAGAGGTATTGAAAAATTTATATAACTCACTAAGAGATGGGGGAGTGATAATTCTAAGCGAAAAAATTATTTCTCATGATAAAAAATTAAATGTTTTTTTCAAACAAATGTATTATTCATTTAAAAAAGAAAATAATTATTCTGAACTGGAGATAGCTAATAAAAGAGAAGCTTTAGAAGATGTTTTGATACCTTATTCTATTGAAGAAAATATAAAAATGCTCAAACACGTTGGTTTTAAATCTGTTGAAACATTCTTCCAATGGTTTAATTTCTGTTCTATATTTGCAATAAAATAATTCAGGAGTAAATATGAAACGAATAATAATTATTTTTACTATACTTCTACTAATTTTTATCGGCATCTATAGAAGCAAATTAGTAAATAAAATCGGCTATACAAAAATGAACTGGATGAAATATGATACTATAATAGAGCTTACATTGTACTATAATAAAGATTCTTCTTTCATTTATTCTGATTTTTATAAAATAATAGATAAAAAATTAGATTCTCTTAATATGCTATTTTCATCTTATGATACTTCCAGTTTGATTTACAAAATAAATCATAGCAACGACACAATATTTGTTATCCCTAAACCTCTGGCATACGTTATACGGCAATCTTTAGTATTTTCGCAATTAAGTGAAGGATTATTTGATATTACTGTTAAGCCCCTTATTAAACTATGGGATTTTAGAAAAGGAATTATTCCTGAACAATCAGAAATTGATAAAATAAAAAATATTGTTGGCTATAAAAATTTAATACTAAAAAATGATACGCTAATTCTAAAAAAACGCGGTATTCAAATAGATTTAGGGGCTATCTCTAAAGGTTTTATTATAGATTCTATCACTAATTTTATTACTGAACAAAAATTTACTATTGCTGGAATATTTAATATTGGAGGAGATCTAAAAACATTCGGACACAAAATAGGAAAAGATAGCCTATGGCATATAGGGTTAGAACATCCCAGAAACAAAAATAAAATATGGAAAGAATTACTAATCGGGAATAATACGGCCGTAACAACAAGCGGTGATTATGAAAGATTTTTTATTAAAAACGGCATAAGATATTCCCATATAATCAATCCTATAACATGCACTCCTGTTCAAAGCAATATCGTAAGTGCAACTGTTATCGCAAAAAATTCAACAATTGCAGACGGTTTATCCACTACAATCCTTTTATTAGGAAATCCTCAGAAAGTATCACAATTTATGAAGAAAAATTTTCCAGAAGTGAAATATATCATAATTCTTGAAAAAAATAATCAATTAGTAGAATTTTCTAATAATGAATAATAACATAAATATCAATTCCGTCATAACAAGTAATTATAAAATATTATTCATAACATTTTCAAATTTTATAATTAATTATTTAATGAGCCTGTTTCTTATTAAACTCCTTGCACCTTCTGACTTTGGTATCATAAACCTTATTAATAGTACATTAGAATTTTTTCTCTTTATGCATTCTTTTAGATTTGACCAACTCTACTATAGTAGAAATGGTTTTAGCAAAGAAATTGAAAGATTTAATTATATCTTCTTAAGAATAACCTCTATTCTCATAGGTTTTATTTTATTTTTAATTTTCCATCCCATCATAATTAAACAATATAATGTCCCAGATAATATACTTAATATCTTTATAATATACTTTTTCCTCAGAACAATTAATGCTACTGCTACTATTTTTGTACTTGAACAAACCCAACAAATGAAAAGATATAAATTTGAATTATTTAATGGGATATGTGCTATCATAGGAAATCTTTTTGCCATTCTATTAGCTTATTATGGTTTTGGTTATAAAAGCCTTATAGCAAAAGCTATTATTTCAAATATTCTTATTTTTATAATATCTTATTTCCTTTTTAAAATAAAAATATCTTTTTCTTTGAAGTTGCCAATTATAAAATGGTATCTAAAAAAAGGAATGTATCTTTTCTTAAATAATTATATAAATATAATTTCCAATAAAATTGATGATTTATTTATTGGTTATGGAATATCTCAAAAAATTTTAGGACTCTACGGGAGAAGTTTTCAAATAGCAATACTACCGGGTATGCTAATAACAGATAACATAATTGCAAACAACTACCCCATATTCATAAAATATAAAAATGATAAACCTAAAATAAATAAAATTATGAAATTGCTAATCGATTCTGTTATCATTGCAAATTCATTACTACTAATGAATATATTAATATTTTTACCATTTTTAATTATCAACTTTTTTGGATTGCAATGGGAAAATATTTATTATTATACAATTGGTTTTATTTTCTTTTCACTTGGAGGTGGTGTTATAAAAATTATCTATAACTATATGGTAGCTATTGACAAAATTAAAGACTTAAATAAAATCTATATTTCATATGCTATAATTAATTTATTATTAATTTCAGCAGGTTTTTTTACCTACAAAACATGGGGTATAATTATCGCTCAAAATCTTACCACTTTTTGTATAATAATTTACATGATTTTTTATAATAAATTACCCTGGTCTTATATTAAAACCTTAATTATCAGTTTTTTAGGATTAAATATGATTTTCACTATACTAATAAACTTTTCATCTAATTTTTCTCTAAAAGTACTTATAACAAATTTCATTATAGGCAATCTTGCCTATTTATTTTTTATCACAATATTCAATTTTAATAATATAAAAGAATTACTCAATGTCTTAAAAAATAAAAAATTATCTATATAAGCCTAACATATTTATTACAAATAAAAAAGCCCTCCTTCAATAAAAAGGAGGGCTTTTATCAATAAACTTATTATTCTAAAAAATAAAAGAGAAGGTAAATCTATTAGAATTTTCCAGATAACCAAGATCAGTATATGAATAATCAATAGCTATACCATATCGTGAATTTTTAAAATGATATTTTAAACCAGCACCATAGCTGAGTCCATTACTATTTTCGTATACATTATTATAGCCAACTCTCAAGAATGCATAATTTTTAAAATTAAATTGAGCGCCAAATAAAAATCTTTGAACCTGATCATTTTCATCTATAAAATCAGCAGAAGTAGTTAATGTAAATAAATCAGAACTATAAACATCATAAGCAAAACCAAATTGAAAAGTCACAGGCAAATTCCATTCTTTAGTTTCTAAATAATAAACAACATCTTTTGGAGTAGAAGGAGCATTTGGGTAATGTTGAGTTTTCCCTCTTAAATTAGAACCATCCATTTTAACTTTAGAACCTAAATTTCTAACAGACATACCCAATTTTAAAGCTTTTAAAGGAGTCTGATAAAGAAAGCCAATATCAAAAGCAAAACCACTGGCATAAGAATTATATATTCTTTCCTGTACCATTTTTATCTGAGTTCCAAAGGTAAATCTATCAGTTAATTCTCTACCATATAACAAACTAATAGCCATATCAGAAGCTTCAAAAGTAACACCTGTGCCTGAAGGATGCTCCCAATCGGTAATATCAAATTTACCCATAGAAAAATAATTCATTGTAACACCAAAAGTGCCAACATTGCCAAAACTATATGCAGCTGCTATATAATTTAATTTCATATCAATAACCCAATCAGTGCTTGAGTATAAAAATTGTCCACTTTTAATCTTTCCAACAGCAGCTGGATTATAATAAACACCAACTATATCATTTGCTAACGCAGTATAGGCACCACCCATTGCTGCGCCTCTTGCATCGACAGGTATTTTTAAAAAGGTTAGAACTGATGTTCCGACATTATCAAATTCCGCAAAATTTTTCGAAAATGATAATAAAAATATCAAAAATATTAATAAAACTTTCTTCATAACGCTTTTCTCCTATCTTATTTGATTACAGCAAATTTTCCTATATATTTTCCAATGCCTTCTGCTTCAACCTGGAAAATATATACGCCAAATGCAATTTCCTGATCGTTTTTGGTTCTTAAATCCCATTCTTCGATAGGAGTACCGTTCGTATGTTCAATAACCTTAATTAAATTTCCAGCTGTATTAAAAATTCTAATAGTACATTTAGGAGGTAAATAATGAAATTGAATTTTTCTTCTCTGCATGAATTGTCCAGTTTCAAAACGTGATGTTACAACATAAGGATTAGGTACTACTTTAATTTTCTCAAGATCAGATTCTTTAATTGTAGAGGTAGTCTCTTTTATGGTTTTATATACAAATTTATCATTCGCTGTTAATAGTTGATTTGTTATAATTGTGCATACTTCTCCCTGCGCAGGCTCATTATCATAATACATTTGCATAACATGAGTAAATGCACCATCTGCTTCTATAATTAAAAACTGACTACCAGAACCAAACTCACCACCCCATAAATAATGAGAACATGTATCATTCTTAGTTTTATTTATAATATAAAATGGTAGAGGACCAGAACCATAAGCACCTGCAACATTTAATGCTGTACTATCCCATACAAATTCATATGTATCAGGATAATAAACATCATATATGCCGCTATAAACAATCTCTGCATCACTATTGCCAGACCAGCTATAAGATTTTATACCCGGCTCTGCATCTGTCATTGTAATCTTGACGCCATCAACTATTGGTGCATTGTCATAATCAGAGTTATAGAAAGGCCAATTTACTACTTCTACTTCATTGTCTGTTCTGGCTACTTTATTTGTTGTTTTATTCATTACAGTAAAAGTTTTTTCACCTGATGTTTCATCAACATTTATACTAATCTCATAGGTATCACCTGTTGTTGAGGATTTATCTAATACTTCAAGAACAGGCATTGCATCAGAACTACCTGCTGAATGATAAAGCGTATCAATGTCTCCTAATGTTGTACCGAATGCTGGACCATGAGGTTTAACAGCAACAACATTATCACCAGGGATATAAGGATTAGAAGGTATAGCATTTTCTAATGGAACTATTGGAATTGCTCCCTTATCTGTTACAATGCTATCCTCTCCATCATACGCAACCAATGCATACAAATATTCATAACCATTTTTAACATTATTATCAACATAATAATGCCTCAATCCTGTATCATCTCCTAAATCAAAATAAGGTCTTGTTTTAGATTCTCCCTTTACCAGATCTTTCTTATCAAATATAGCAAGTGGGATATATCCTTTTGGCACACCTTTAAAATCATAAAATGCTTGTCCCCAGGTAATACCACCATCTGTAGATTTATATAACTTATAACCCTGAAACGCATTATTACCTGTCAATGCATCATTAATATGATCCACAATCGGATCACCATTTTCATCTAATAAAATATTTCCATTAGCATCTTTTTTATAGTAAATACCTCTTTCTGCTCTATCATCCCAATAAAGAACAACCTTGCCTTCTTCAACATAAGCTTTAAGTTCAGGAACTGGAGGAGCTTCTGCTGATTTATATTCATTATTATAAAGCATCTGACATAACTTTGCATTATTGAATAAATCTGCTTTATTTGAACCATGAATAGATGCGAAAGCAAAGTTAATACTTTCACCTGGTTTTAAATCAAAAGGACCTGTTGCAAGCACATAAGTTATATCAGGACCATAAGTATTCGGTGTTTGTGTCCAATCATCTGGATGTGGGTCTTTATTTGGTGGTTCCATAATTCCGGCAGCCATTTGATTATAAGCATCTTCTTCAGATTGAGGTGCCTGATCATAGGGAAAAACCTGCATAGTTGTTAAGCCTTTTTCTTTACCTGTTGCAGGATCTATCGGTGTTTCAAGCACTTTTAATCCAACCCAGCCTACACCACTTGCAAATAATCCACCAACATAGTCATCACCATCCCACAAATAAGAAAAATTCCATAATAAACTATCAACCGTTGTATCTCCTGGTGCAATAAATGCCGCAAAATCATCTGTCCATTCTCTATCACCCTGTTCAGGACAGTCTGGATCATCATGAACACCTAAATAAACGTCTTTCCATTCTTTATCAGAATTGTTAGTTACAACAAATTTAAAAATAATAAAATTTCTATTTAAAAAATCACTCCATTGAAGTGCCCATATATCCATACGGACACCCATAACACCTTCACCATTATTATTATTAGAATCACTAACAACAAAATATGCTTCTCTTGTTGCTCTAACCTCACCATTTACCACACCTTTAAATCCATCCTGACCGACTGGAAATTTCTGATCAATAGTACCATTTGGCCATTGCGCAGGCCATGAAGCAGGTACATCTGAAAATGCAATACCAATATTTGCCTGCATATCATTATATCCTGCATCATACCCATAATACGGCAAAAATTCATCACCCTGCCTTAAAGCACCGTGTGTACCATCTGCCATTCTCTTTGTGCCATCAATTATAGCTCCTACTAACGGAGCCATTGTCCATCTATAAGTAACCCCACTTTTACTCGGATATTCCCAACATAAACCATATCTATCATACCCCAAAATAGCTGTATTTTCTATTAAAGCTCGCACATTGCCAACATCTAATATAGATCTTTTAATTGATTCACTACCTGCTACTTTTCTTAATCCTTTATGAGATTCTTCTACTTTAATCCCTCTTTTCGCAGCTAAGTATTTGTAATAATCTTCTTTTGTACTATATTGTTTATTCTCAGCTAATGAAAAGGAGAATAGAAACAATATTACAAAAATAACCAAATATTTATATTTACTCCTCATTTACACACTCCTTTTCAAATTTAGAAAATAAAAGATAAACCAACTTTAATATGTCTTGGAGGATCATACCAATAATGTCTATATCTCATTTCATCTGATACATTAGTCGCCAATGTTTGATCAGGCAAACCGGTATTTGAATAAACATTATTTATATTCTTCTTATTTAAAATATTTGTACCATATAAATACAATCTTAATATAGTATTTTTAAATACTTTAAAATCCTTATTGGCTCTTATATCTACCGTTCCTGTCCATGGTTTTCTTTCACTATAATTCTCACCTATTGGCTTTCCTCTTGCATCTGTTGGAGTATAAGGGAATCCACTTCCATATCTTACTAATACATTTACTCCCCAATCATCAGGCTTTCTAAAATCTAAATTCATTGAAAAAGTATGTGGCTGATCCCATTCCATTGTTGTATTATTCTTCGGTGGAACAATACCAAAAACTGATTCATTATATGCTTCATTAAAATGAGTATCCCAATAAGCAGCATTCCCTTCTGCTCGTGAAAAAGTATAACTCAATCTACCACTAAAAAAACTTCCATATCTCTGACTTAAACTAATTTCTACACCCTTTGAATTACCATAATCAGCATTATATACTTTTGTATAATTGTAAGGCGTAATTACAAGATGTTTTGTAGAAACAATATCATACATATCTTTATAATATGCCACTACTCCTAATGCCATATCCTGAGTTAATGCTACATTAACACCAACTTCATAATTGATAGTTTTTTGAGGCTTTAAATTACCATTACCAATTACAGGATCCCATAAATTACCAACCCCTAAATTAACATTTGGATAAGGGTCTCCTTCATGATAAACATTTTTATAATAATAAAAAGCCCAATCCGGAAATTGATAAAAATATCCATAAGCGAACCTTAATACTGCCTTATCCGTTACAGGAAATGAAAAAGCAAGCCTTGGTGCCAAATATCCTTTACCCTTTGCTTTTGCCCATTTGCTTGTATTTTTTTCATCAGGGAAATAATATCCTTTACTATCTCTATATTCATACCTTAAGCCAACATTAACAATCAAATCCTCATATTCAATTTTATCTTGAATATAAGCCGCAAAATCCACAGGTTCATATTCATAATCTACAAAAGATGAATGATAGGCTGGATTGTAAATATCCACTGCATATGGATCAGCAACTGCTATATCTAAATATTGGAAAAAACCACCAAAATATGTATAATCTATTTTGTACTGAGTCCCTACAAATCCAAATTTTATTAGATTATACTTATTGATTTGTGTGGTAAAATCAAATTTTGCTGCATACTTTTCATATACAGAATTACTCCAATCATTATCACAGTGATAAGTAGTATCTATTTCTACAATTTCACCATTATCATTTTTAACTGTATCGATTCTCCACCCTGCAAATTCATAGCTTGAGTTCCATTCAGGAATTGGATCTCCTCCACCTGCACTAATAAAGACATCAGAACCAGGATCCATAAAATGTCTATAATCTTCAACATCTTTATATCTAAAGTAATATTTCCTCTGATCTTTTAAATAACTTAATTTCAAATCATAGAAAGTTGAAGGGGATAAAGTATGAGTAATTGTTGTATAATATAAATCTTTTTGTAAATCCCAATGCCCTTTATAATGCTTATGAATAGGCTTGAAGAATTGATCATAAGGTTTATAGGTTTCTGTCTCGCCCATATAAGCAACATTTATTTTAATTGAATTTAAAGGGCGTAACGTAATCTTAGCATTATATTTATTATCATAATCATACAAACCAAAATCAAAAGACCTTTTTGTAAAAGGATTAGTCATTTTATTCAAATATCCATTTGTAGCAAAATATTCGTAATTCACAATAAAAGAAATTTTATTTGTAAAAATAGGACCGCTTAAATTAAGTTTAGTATTATATTCATTCCAGATATGCTTACCTTCTTTTCCTAATTTATCCGTATCAAACATAATCTTTCCATGATAACTATCAGTACCATCTTTTGTTACAATATTTACAACACCTGACATCGCATTTCCATATTCAGCATTAAAACCACCTGTCATCATTGTTAATGAAGATATAGCTTCTGTAGATACATCAAGAGATCTTGAACCATTCCAGTTATTGGTAACCTCTACACCATCTACAAGATAAGATACCTGACCTGATCTACCACCTCTGATATGAAGACCACTATTACTTACTACTGCGCCAGTATTAGTTGTCATAATCTGAGTAACTGTATTAACAGGCATTGCTGAAATTTCATTTGAATTATTAACGATCTGAGTAGCTGTAATATCTTTCTTTATAAGCTCTTTTTCTGCAACAACCTCAACCTCTTCTCCTTTTATTGCTTGCTCCTGAAGTTCAATATTCAATGTTTTCGTTAAATCCGGTTCAACAACTACTTTCTTCATCTTAACCGGAGCATATCCTATCATTCGAAATTCTATAGTATAAATACCAGGAGGGATATTAAGAATATAATATTCTCCATTTATATCTGTTGTCGCTCCAATCTTCGTTGCTAAATCAACTTCAATATCCTCAAACCACATCGAAGTCAAAACCACATTAACACCAGGTAAAGGGTTGCCTGAACTTTTATCAACCACTTTACCCTTAATTTTACCTGTAGTACCAGCAAACAATATCGCCGGTATTAACAGGAAAAACACAAACAATAGAAGTAACTTTTTCATTAAATAACTCCTCCTTTTCCTTAATTGACTATTAATATAACGACATAAAAATAAAATCTCTCCTCTCTCTCTTTCCACGTACCTCCTTGTTTAAATGGTTTAATTTTAAATATAATTTATAAAAATTAATTGTCAAGCAATAACTTTTTATCATTTTTTGAAAAAAATTCAAAAATTAGAACCAAAAACTTGATTTTTTATATTTTATTGTTAGATTTAAAAATTTATATAATTTCCACCTCTTTCTATTCAAAAATAATTTTGAGTATTACAATTTTTGATATTGATTATAATCCTTTTTTTCATTATTATATTTAATATGAAAAAATTATTAGTATTATTTTTAACTATAACCTTCTTATATTGCCATAATAATAATGAATTATCAGAGCAAAAAAAATCCTATTCTTTTGAAGACAGCTCAAAAATTTATATAAAAAAAATTGATTCTTTACAAAAAATCATCAAAAAATTATCTATCAAAGATAGTTTATTGGTTGATACATTAAGCCAAAAAATTAATATATTAAAAGAAAAACTTTTTTTCTCTCCTATCAAAAAATCCGGAATATATTTAAAAATCCTATCAATAGAAAAAAATGGCAAAAACTTAACAATACAATTGTATATCAAAAACTTATCTAAAAAACAATTACTCTTGAATCATGAAAACTTCTTACTTATAACAAATATTAAGTCTATTATAAAACCTATTAATTTTCAAAATATTAAACTCAAGCCAAAAGATTATAAAAAAATTATAATAACTTTCAATGTGGAAAATGAAGTCATAGAATCTTTTAATTTTATTATTCCTGAAAAAAATATAATGTTAAAAAAAAGGTATATAAAATATTATGAACAAAACATATAAATTATTAGGTTTATCAAATGGCAAAAAATTAGAACAATGGGGCGATATTATTACATTAAGGCCTTCTCCAATAGTTATATGGCAGGATAAAAAAATTGACAAATATAAGTTTGATGCTGAATTTATTAGAAATTCTTCAGGAAACGGAATATGGAAATTTCAACGTAAGGTCCCGGAAAAATGGCTAATCAATTTCCAAAATTTAAAATTTATAATAAAACTAACCGGATTTGGACATACAGGCCTTTTCCCGGAACAGTTAGACCAATTTTCATGGTTCAAAAACATTATAAAAAACAGTAACGAAAAACTAACAATCCTAAATCTATTTGCATATACTGGCTCTGTAACAATGATATGTGCTAAAACCGGCGGAATAGTTACACACTTAGATGCAGCTCCCGGAGTTGTAAACTGGGCAAAAGAAAATGCTAAACATAATAATATGCCCAATAATATACGATGGATCGTTGATGATGTTCAAAAATTTGTTCAAAGAGAAATAAGAAGAGGAAATCAATATAATGGTATTATTCTGGACCCTCCAAGCTTCGGAAGGGGACCAAAAGGCGAAGTCTGGAAATTAGAAGAACATCTTTTCAATCTATTAAAAAATTTAAAAAAATTACTAAAAAAACAAAATATCTTTTTTCATATGAGTTGCCATACACCGGGATTTACTCCTCTTGTTTTAAAAGAAATTTCTCAACTGATCTTCCCTGAATATACTAAATATTTTGAATATGATGAAATGAAAATCCCTTATGATTCAAATAAATTTCTACCTGCCGGTAGTTTTTTAAGATTTAAAATATTCTAAAAAAGGAGAAATAGATGACATTCTATGAAAAATTACAAAATATTATCAATAAAAATAATAGTTCGCTATGTGTTGGCATTGATATAGATTTAAATAAAATCCCTGATCAATATAAAAAAGCAAAAGAACCATTCTTTGAATATGCAAAAAAAATTATAGATGAAACAAATGACTTAGTATGCGCATATAAACCAAATAGCGCTTTCTTTGAAGCTGCTGGAAGTGGTGGCATTGCTCAATTAAAAAAAATATTAGAATATATACCAGATGATATTCCCGTCATATTAGATGTTAAAAGAGGGGATATAGGCAATACCGCCGCTCTTTATGCCAGATATGCTTATGAATATCTAAATGCTGATGCTGTTACTCTATCTCCATATATGGGGGCAGATTCTATTGCTCCTTTTTTAAATTATTTAGATAAATTTATGTTTGTTTTAATTAGAACATCAAATCAATCAGCAGATGAAATACAAAAATTAAAATTAGCAAACGGGAACTATTTATATCAGGAAATGGCAAAAATTGTTAGCTCCTGGGGGGAACATTATAAAATAGGTTTTGTTGTAGGAGCCACCTGCCCCGAAGAATTAATCGATTTGAGAGAAAATTTCAAAAATATATTATTTCTAATTCCCGGCATAGGTTCACAAGGCGGAGATACAGAAATTGTCAAAAAATACGGCAAAAATAACAATAACTTAGCTATTATAAATGTATCAAGAAAAATAATATATCCAGAGGCAGGGAAAACTATAAGAGACATGGCAATACACTATAAAAAATTGCTAAGCTAAAATTATTCATAATTCCAGCATGATAATTTATATCTTAATTGCCAATTTACTTCAAAACTTTTAATATTCTTATTTTTAAAAAAATACTAAATATAATTTTATTAAAACTATTGACGAATCTTGCAAAATATATCAGCTTGCCAATATATCTATCCGTTATATTTATTCTTAAAATTTGATAAGATCCTTTTCCACATCAGGATATATTTTATCTATCTTTTCTTGTAATTCAATTGTTTTGCTTATAGCTGTTACAATTCTACAATATCGCGGCGCATCATCCATTTTTCTGCCTTTGCGGTCTTTCAAATATTTATATAATACCTGATACCCACCTATGGGATAATTCCAGACTTCTGGCACAACACCTTCAAAATATTTGTCTTTATTAATGTAAATGCGTTGTTCCTTTTCCTTGTAAGCAATTTTTTCGATGCGGTCATTGGTGCTGCTGCCCTGGTATTTAGCAATCGGGGGATCAAGCGCCGGGCTTTTGAGCAAATGCAGATCGGCCAATTGTTTTCCAAAGTCTGCCATTTGTTTAAATAATTCATAATTGGCAGTAAAAGGCACGCGCGGGAAATCAATTTTCAGGAATTCAGCATAAGTTTTGCGGTATATGTTGCTGTAAAACACACCGTAAATGTAATACAAAATCTCTTCAGGCATTGGTTTTTGACCGTAAACAGATTGCAGTTTCTCAAAAATCTCTTTCGGGATATTTGGTTCTCTTTCAGTTTGATGTTGACTAAACAGATCGCTTTTGTTTTTGTCAGGGTAAAGATATAAAGGGAATAATGATGTTATTTCACTTGTTTTATTTGATACAAATGAACTTTCAATAATTAAATCAGAAATTAAGCAATGTCTCCAATCTCGGCTTGCTTTAACTTGTTTTGAAACAGTCAGTCCAATATTTTCTTCCAGCATATGGCGCATAACACGTTTTACTGTTCTCCATACCACTGAATCATGCCAAAAAATATATCTATTATCAAATGGGCGGTAACTAACAGGATAAATAAATTTATTTAAATCCGAATCAGAAATCTCCTGTAACATATTCCAAGCTTTTCGAATATTCCATCCTTTCTTTTTTCTAATTTGAAAAAACTTATGTAATTGGTCATCATTGTATTTAGAATTTTTAAACAGTCTGATTCGATTCTCAACTGAATTTGCATCGAAATCAATTACGAAATTATCTCTTGCAGTCGTCATTCCAACACCATTTAAAGGAAAAATTTCATTGATTTTTTTCCAGTTTAAATATTGTTTAATATGCTTTGTGTTTCGTGGAACAAAGAAATAGTAAGGTGATTGTGGTTTTATTTCATTATAATTGTTTATATCAAAATCATTTTTTTCTAACCATTCGTATTTTTCTTCCCTTAATCCAAATAAATCACGATGGAATACTTTCGACTCTTTCG
>CAYLKS010000061.1:0-2128 GCA_964384205.1 uncultured bacterium
TATTATGAATATAAACATTATAAATTACCAAAATATCAGATAACAGCACATTGTGTTAGAATCGTTATATATTAGATTTCAGTCCTATAATCGTAGATAATAAACTTGCCAGATCATTTATATTTTGATATAAAATATAAAGAGTGGCTAAAATGTCTTTTACCAGTTGATATAAAATTATATAGTTGACAAAAAAATTTTTTTTCTTATATTCTTTTTAAATTTTAAAAGGAGGGAGTTAATGACAAGAAAAAATTTTTTAAAATCACTGATGTTGGGACTGGGTTCGTTTGCCTTATCGAAAAAAATATTAAAACCTACTATTGTACAAGGAGATGTTATGCTTTCTGATAATAATGAAAAGCCTAAAATAACATATAAAAAAATAAAACTTGAATTATATCATACTTGGACAATAGCAAGAGGTTCAGCTTCTTATAAAGAAAATGTTATTGTATACTACACAAAAGATGGAATTACCGGCATTGGTGAAGCAAGCCATATGACAGCTGCAGGGCAAAATGCAGATAGAACTATACAAGAGTTAAAAAAAATAATTCCTTTGTATGAAAATTTTGATCCATGGAAGTTTTTTTATTTACCTGATAAAGCTTTTGATATTTTACCTGAATTATCGCCTGCAAAAGCGGCATTGGATATAGCATTAGTTGACTGGATTGGGAAAAAATTAAATATTCCTATTTATAAATATTTTGGTTTAGATCCAGAGAAAACTATTTACACTTCTTTTTCAATTGGGATTGATAAAATAGATATTATGAAACAAAAAGTGAAAGAAGCAAAAGATTATAAAATTATCAAGGTTAAGCTCGGTCATGGTAATGATGAAGATATTATAAAAGGTATTAGAGAAGTTACAGATAAGCCTATAAGAGTTGATATAAATCAAGGATGGAAAAATAAAGAAGACGCAATAAAAAAAATAGAATGGCTGGCTAAACATGGTATTGAAATGGTAGAACAACCAATGCCTATTGACATGTTAGAAGAAACAAAATGGCTAAAAGAAAGATCTCCATTGCCAATTGTTGCAGATGAAGCTGTGGAAACAACAAGGGATATTCCTAAATTGGCTGAAGCATATAATGGAATAAATATTAAATTAATGAAATCTGGGGGATTGCTTGAGGCGTTTAGAATGATTCTGCTTGGGAAAGCTTTAGGGCTTGATATAATGATTGGCTGTATGATTGAAACATCAGTAGCTATTTCTGCTGCTGCTGCTTTACAACCTTTAGCAAAGTGGATTGATTTAGATGGAAATTTATTAATAAAAAATGACCCATTTGATGGCGTAAAAATGAAAGATGGTGCATGGATTCTTCAAAAAAAACCTGGCATTGGGGTTGTAGAAAAATAGTTGTAAAAATAAGAAAGGACTAAGAAACGATTGAAGTTTTTTTATATATTTATTGGTGGTGGTATTGGTTCTATATTACGTTTTTTAACTTCCTATTGGGTAAATGAAAAATTTTATAATACATTTTTCCCATGGGGGACTTTTACTGTTAATATAGTTGGGTCTTTTGTTATTGGATTTTTATGGGGGGTAATTCCTGTTGAGAAATTGCCCCCTGAATTTAGAGATTTTCTATTTATTGGAATGTTGGGCGGTTTTACTACTTTTTCATCTTTTATGCTTGAGACATTAAACTTAGTTAGAGACTCTGAATTTAAAGTAGCATTCTTGAATGTTGTTTTAAGTGCTTTGTTCGGTTTTTTAGCAGTATCCGGAGGATTTTTACTCAGCAAATCTATGTTAAAATTAAAAGGAATTTAATATGAAAATTCAAGAACAGTGGATTTTAATGAGGATTTATATTGGAGAAAGTGATAAATGCAAACATGGAAAGCCGCTATATGAAAGTATCGTGAAAAAAGCTCGTGAATTGAATATTGCTGGGGCTACTGTTTTAAGAGGAATTTTAGGTTTTGGAAACCATAGTAGAATTCATTCTCTAAAATTTCTTTCACTATCTGAAGATTTACCAATTGTTATAGAAATTGCGGATAAAGAAGAGAATATAAAAAAAATTATGCCTTTTATCGATCAAAATGTTAAAGAAGGTCTTGTTACAATAGAAAAAGTCAATATAATCAAATATTC
>CAYLKS010000061.1:2228-17839 GCA_964384205.1 uncultured bacterium
TAATAATACAATCTTTTTTGAATAAAATACTTTGATGAAAACTTTTAAAAGTATATCTGTAATCAATACAAGTGAAAATTATTTATATATTTCTTTAAATATTTAAATAAGTGTATAAAATTTAATTTTTTGAATTTAAGATGGGGAATAATTTAAAATCCAAATATTTATATTATTTAATTAATTAAGAGGTAAATAGCTTCATTATTAATCATAATATTCTACAATATGAAGATTTTACCCAACCTGTAAATCCGTTTTCAAGTTTTATTTCATACCAATCATTTCTTATATTTAAAATTTCAATTTTTAACCCCGGATGAACAATAAAAGCATCTTCATCATCTTCTCTTGGAGCTACTTTTACATTTATTGTTTCTAAAGAATTTTCACTGTATAAAATTGCTGTTTTACTATTATTATAAAAATCATTTCTTTCAAATAACCAGATTATTTCAATAATTAAAAATACTCCCAATAATATTGGTAAAAATATTTTTATAAAAAATCTTGTTCTAAAAGCATATATGTTATAGATTATAATTACTAATAGTAAAAAGAATGTAATTGAAAAAAGATAAAATACTTCTTTTAAAGTTAAAGAATTTTTAATATTTTCTATCCATTTTATAAAAAATGTCTTTTCCATAGGTTTTATTTTATCTGGTAAAAGTAAATTTGCTTTTTTCAAATTAAATATTATATCTTTATCTCGTGGAAGATATTTTTTAGCTTTTTCATAATAATATATAGCATCTGGTATTTTATTTAATTTAAAATAAGTATTTCCTAAATTATAATATAAATATGGATTTATTATATTTGTATTTTCTATTTTTTTATAATATACTAATGCACTGTCATATTGTTTTTCATAATAAAATTTATTCGCTTTTTTGAAATCTTCTGATATAATATCAGCTATAGCACTTATTTTTACAATTACTATTATAAAAATTAATAATAATAATATTCTTTTCATGATAATCCACCCTCATTATTTTAAAATTTTATTAATATTATCAAGAATTTGTTTAGCAGACTCAAAATCTTCATGTTTCTGTTTATCTTCAGGCTTTGTAGGTAAAAATCGTGCCATCTGACATTTATTTAAAAAGTCAATAATCTGGTTAATTTGTTCCTCTTCTAAATTTTTATTTAATAATATTTGTTTTATATCATTTGTATTAAGATCTTTAGCAGGTATAGCAAGTTTATCACATATAAAACCAACAATTGCTTTATATAATTCATTGTAATAATCATCAATATTATCAGTATTTAATAATTCTTTTGCTCTTTTTAATCTTTTTTTAGAGATTTTTCCTGCACTAAATGCTCTTGCATAATTAATATCCATGTGTAATTTTTTCAAATGTTTACTATGAATATAAGCAATGGGTATAAAAACCAATGATAAAATAAGATAAATAATGATTAGATAACTTGGTATTTGTTGAGGTATATTAATAGTTGCAAATTTATCTGGTTTTATATATTTAATATCTTCATTCAAAATATTTATTTCATTTTGTGTTAAATTATTTGAAAATGCTAATGATTTATTTGATTTTTTAACTGTGATGATTATAGGTTTTGTTTGTATTGTTTTATATCTTTTTTCATTAAGATCAAAAAAATTAAACTTAATTGGTTTAATTGTAAATTTTCCTGGATTTTCTGGAATTAAAGCATATTCAATAATTTTTTCACCATAAATTTTGCCGTTTTCAATTTTTGATTTTATATTGCTATTTGATTTATAGACATTAAAATTTGAAGGGAAATTTATTTCCGGCTCCCCAATCATTTTAATATTTCCCATTCCTGATATTATTAATTTAAATGTAACTCCTTCATTTTGTTTTACTTGTGTTTTATTAACTGTTGCTTTTATATCAAAAGAGCCAACATTAACATCAGAAAAATTTTGTGGTTTATTGTCTATTGGTAGAGGTTTTACATTAAATATGATAGAATTTGAATTTAAAGTGATTGTTTTTGTTTGCTCAAAAAATGGGGAAGAGAAGAAGTCATCAAAAAATGGATCTGAATTTTGAACTCTAACTTCACAATTAATTGAAAGAGGAGTTAGAGTTAGCTTACCTGCTCTTGTAGGAAAAACTATTATGTCTTTTAATTCAGCCACTAAATATCTTTTATGATTTATTATTTTATAATATTGTTTTATTCTATTGTCTTTTTTTTCTATATTTTCTATCCAGAAATCTTTAGCTTTGGGTAAGTCTTTAAAATTAAAATTATTAACTGGAATTCTTGTAAAGAGTTTAAAAGTAACATGTACCGGTTCATTTACAAAGCAAGTATTTTTTTCAGGTATTGCTTTTAAAAATATTCTATTATCCTGTTGTTTATTAGATTCTTTTTTAGAATTAGAATGAGTCAGTGATTTAACTACTTTTATGTTTATTGTATTGCTTTTATATAATTTATTATTTATTTTTACTTGTACAGGACCTATAACAAAATTGCCAACTTTTGCAGGATATAAAGTTAATCTTCTTGTTTTTGTTGAAGTTACTTTTCCATTTACTATAGAAACACTTGTACCTTCAGATTGCCCTGTTACCTGGAAGTTACTTGTTCCTAATATGTTAAATGATGTTATCTTTCCTATTTGCCGTGAATTAGAAGAAATATTTACTGTAATCTGAAATATTTGTCCTACTTGAACCTGATCTGTTTCACATGATAATTCTACATTTATATCATTAGCATAAATATTTATAAGTGTAAACAAAAGTAATATTATCAAAAAAAATCTTTTCATAATAAAATCCTTTTTTACCAATCTTTTTTCAATTGTCTTTTACCTTTAACAGGGATTTTCATTTTTTTCATATTCTTTTTTTCCTGATCTTCAAGAGCTTTTAAGATAGCCATTGCTTTTTTCTTTTTTTCTTCTTCTTTCTTTTTATCTTTTTGACTTTGTTCTTTTTTCTGTTGTTTTTTTTGCTTCTGCTGCTGCTGATCTTGTCTTTGCTGTTGCTGTTTCTGTTTATTTTGATTTTGTTTTTCTTTATCCTGTCTATTTTCCTGCTGTTGCTGCTGTTGTTTTTGTTGTTTGTTTTGATTTTTATTATTTTTTCGATCCTGTTTGTTTTGCTGTTGTTGTTTTTTCTGCTGCTGATTTTTTTGATTTTGTTGTTGTGGTTTTGATTGATCTTTTATTTTTTTTCTAACAAATTCTAAATTAAACTTAGCATCTTTATCGTCTGGATTATATTCCAATGCTTTTTTGTAAGCTTCGATAGCTTCCCGGTATTTATTCAGTCGATAAAAATTATTACCCATGTTATAATAGAATTTGGATTTTAAAGTATCTTCCTTTACATAAGGCAATGTTTTATTAAGAATTTCAATAGCTTTTTCATATTTTTTCAATTTATATAAAGCATCAGCTTTGTTAAATTTGATTATTGGATTTGCAGGAGCTTCAATTTCCGCATTACTGTATTTATTTAAAGCTTCGCTAAATTTATTTTCTTTGAATAATTTGTTTCCTTTCTTTACATTTGAATAAATTTTATCCCCCAGAATATATGAATTAAATAACAAAAGTAATAATATTATTAATCTCATTTTCATGTGTCAAATCTCCCTTTCCATTCACCTTTTATTTTTCTTCTTTCTGGAATAAAAAATTCTATCAGTATCAAAAGTAATCCAATTCCCAATGGAACATAAAATCTTTCTTCATATTGCGAAAACTTTCTTGCCTGAAATTCTGTTTTTTCCATTTTTTTTATTTCTTCAAAAATTTTATGAATCTCTGCATTACCTGAGCTCGCATGTAAATATTTACCATTAGTCAATAATGCTATTTTTTGCAAAATTTCTTCATTTAATTTGGTAGTTACAATATTACCATTTCTGTCTTTTTTTAAACCTATTTTATTACCATTTTTGTCATAAACTGGTATTGGGACACCTGTAGGAGAACCAATACCAACTGTAAAAATTTTTATCTGATCTTTTGCCATTTCTTTTGTAATTTTTTCTATATTTCCTTCATGATTTTCTCCATCAGTAATTAAAATTATAACTTTCGATTTACTTTTAGAATTTGAAAATGATTTTTTAGCAAGCTTTAAGGCATCTGTAACATTTGTTCCCTGAATAGGGATCAAATCTGGACTTATAATTTCCAGCATCATTTTAGCTGCTGCATAATCTGTAGTAAGAGGACATTGAACAAAGGGTATACCAGCAAAAATAATAATACCTATTTTATCTCCTTTTAAATTATCTATAATTTTATTAATTTCCATTTTAGCTCTAATTAATCTATTTGGACTTATGTCTTCTGCAAGCATACTTTTTGAGACATCTAAAACTATAAATAAATCTATACCTGCTCTTTTAACAACTTCCATTCTTGTGCCAAATTGAGGCCTTGCCAGAGCTATAATAAGAAAAGATATAGCTAAAATAATTAAAATTGCTTTATAAATCTGATTTCTAATACTTAAATGTGAAATTAGTTTATTAAGAATTTCCCTTTTAGCAAAAATTTCTAAAGCTTTCTTCTTACTTTTAAAAGCATATATATAAAATATTATTATAAAAGGAATTAAAACCAATAAAAATAACAATTTTGGGTACAAAAACTTAAACAATTTTTACTCCTTTTATGGAAGTTTTCGTAATAGAGTATTAGATAATATTATCTCAATAAGTAAAAATAATAAAGCAATAGCTATTAGATAGTGTCCTAATTCATTGTATTTCATATAATTTTGAACTTCAATTTTAGTTTTTTCCATTTTATTTATCTCATCATATATTTTTCGTAAAGCTTCAGTATTTGTTGCTCTAAAATATTTTCCACCAGTAAGTTGAGCTATCTGCTTTAATAAATCCTCATCAATATCAACCCTAATCGGCACATATCTTCTTCCAAAAATTGGATCATCGATTGGATACATAGCATTACCTTGTTTTCCCATTCCAATAGCATAAATTTTTATATTAAATGTTTTGGCAAGTTCTGCTGCAGTAATAGGATCTATTGTACCAGCATTATTTCTTCCATCTGTTAATAAAATTATAATTTTACTTTTAGCTTTACTATTTTTTAATCTATTAATTGCAGTTGCAAGCCCCATACCAATAGCAGTTCCATCTTCAATCATACCAAAATCAAGTCTTCTTAAAAATGAAATCAATACCCCATAGTCTAAGGTAAGAGGGCATTGTGTAAAACTTTCAGACGCAAATACAACTAATCCTATTCTATCATTTGTTCTTTTTTTTATAAATTCTTCTGCTACCAGTTTTGCTGCCTCTAATCTATTTTTAGGTTTAAAATCCACTGCCTTCATAGATGTAGATAAATCAAGGGTTAATACAATATCAATACCTTCTGTATATATTTTTGTCATTTTATATCCTGCTCTCGGCCTTGCAAGAGCAAATATCAACAAAATAACGCTAATTAACCTTAAAATAAATGGTAAATTAATAAATTTAATCTTTTTTGAATACGATTGAAGTTTTTTTAGTTTTGAAACATCAGAATATTTTATACTTCCTGCTTTTTTTTTATTTTTCTTGTAATAGTAAAATATCATAAAAGGAATTATTAATAGCAATGTAAAAAAATAGGGAAACTGAAAAGAAATATTCATTATCTATTCTCCATTTCCATTACTTCATTTGGTTTATTTTTCATAGAAGTTTGAATAATAAAATTTTTTACAAAAAGAAAATCATTTTTACGTTCATTTCTATCTTTAAAAAATTTTGCAAATTTAACAAGCTCACTTGTTTTTATAAATTCAATTAAATATTCTTTGCCTATACTTGCTTCAAAATCAATTTGTTTTATTTCATTTATTAATTCCTCAGAAGATGATTCCAGAGCTAAAATTTCAAACCGCCTTTCAATATACCGTCTAAATATAAAAGACAATTCAAAATAAAATTCTTTGCATAAATCATCATTATCTAAATATTCTTGCTCCAATTTTTCTAATGAACTTAAAGCCTCTACATCTGCTGGAACAAGAATTTCTTTTTTTGTAAAAATTACTTTTTTCTTATTTTTTAATTTCCTAAAATAAATATAAGCAATTATGCCAATTATTAGTAATAACAATCCAGCAATTATAAATGGTTTATAATTGTATGCGATAGAAAGAGGCTCTTTGATATCTTTGATATCTTTATCTTTACCAGATAATAAACTTTTGACTTGAATCAAGATAGGGGAGGATCTTAAAGAATATGTTTTATCATTTTTATCCTTAAATTTAAATTCAATAGAAGGAATTTCAAAATTACCTACAAAAAAAGTAGTCAAAAGATAACAGTATTCTTTAACCCATTTTCCATCTTTATTTTTATAAACTTGTTTCTCAGAGAAATCTTTAATTTCAAAATGCATCAATTTTGTTGCAATATCAGGTAAAAAAATTTGAATAGAATCATCATATATAAATTGATAAGTTAAATTAAATTTATCTCCGATAGTTATAATTTTTTTATCAACAATTGTATTTAATTTCACTTCTGCTAATAAATTAGATGCAAAATAAAGAAAAAATATTATAGCTATTTTAGAATTTATTTTCATAGATTTCAACATTTTCTGCCCTCATTAATTGTTGAATGTAATTATTATAAATCACATTTTGTTTTTCTTTCAGATAATCATTTAAAACTTTATCTTTTACTTGATCATAGGGGAGTATGTTATTATTTTTATCTTTGTACCTATCTTTATTAGCTTTATAATATAACAAAATTTCCTCAGGATTAATATTTTTTAATTGATTTCCTATTTTTTCTTTTAAAAGCTTCTGGACAAGTATTGCTTTTTTGGCTTCTGACAAAGCCTTTTGGACATCTGGAGATTTTTCAAAATCAGCCCTTTTTGCAGATTCATATAATAATTCTGTTATCAAATATTCCTTGAGTAATTCTATTTTACTCTTTTTATCTTTTATTGTACTTTTTATAGTTTCCGGTAAATTATTTATATAAGATAAAAATTCACTATAAGTAATTTTTCTATCACCTATTTTGGCAATAACTTCTGAGTTATCAATATATTTAGGTTTTGATTTATTAATTCCTGTAAATCTATCAAGTTCTTCTTTCGCATCTAAAGATTGATTTAATCTCTCAAGACATGCCACAATACGTTTATTAACATCATCCATCAATGGAAATTCAGGATATAATATATTTAATTTATAAAGATATCTTAAAGCATTGGCATAGTCTGATAAATTATCCTGGTAAATTATAGCTATTTTATAAATTATATTTGCTTTTCTATTGGTATTTAGTTTATAATTAGTAATAAGATTTTCAAATTCATTAATAGCCTGTTTATAAAGATTTTTATTTAATAAAGTATTAGCAAGTTCAAGATAACCATCATATTTTTTATTTTGTAATTTATTTTGTGGTGAGTAATAAAAAAACTGATAAATAAAAATAATAAATAGCAATAATAAAGAAAAGATAGGAACCCAGGTAGAAATTATTTTTTGTTTCATAATATCATCCTTTTAATTATCTAAATTTTTTAGATCTCTTTCTAAAAAAATCAATAAGAATTGGAATATAAGATTTGTCAGAACGAATATCTACAAAATCAATATCATTTTTTTTGAAAAACCTTATAAGAGAATCGAGTTCATCTTTTGATTCCTGATAAAATAATTCTCTAATCAATGGATTTGAAGAATCAATAATAATCTGTTCACCTGTTTCAGCATCTTCTAATTCTATAAAACCTATATCTGGAATCTCAATCTCTCGTGGATCTCTTATAGTCATGGCTATTACATCATGTTTAGAAGAAGTTATTTTTAAATTTTTTTCAAAATTTTTATCAATAAAATCGGAAATAAGAAAAACAACTGATTTTCTCTTTTGAATTCGATTAAAAAACTCTAATGCTTCATTAATATTAGTTTTTTTATCTTCTGGTTTAAAGTATAACAATTCTCTAATAAGTCTTAAAACATGGCTTTTACCTTTTTTAGGAGGGATAAATTTTTCTACTTTATCTGTAAAAATTATAAGTCCTACTTTATCATTATTTTTGATAGCACTAAAAGCAAGCAAAGCACATATTTCTACTGCTAATTCACCTTTCAAATAATTAAAAGTGCCAAATTCTCCAGAAGAGGATGCATCAACCAAAAGCATTAAAGTCAACTCACGTTCTTCATTAAAAATTTTAATATAAGGGTGATTCATGCGAGCAGTAACATTCCAATCTATATTTCTAATATCATCTCCTATTTGATATTCTCGTACTTCAGCAAATTCCATTCCTCTTCCTTTAAAGACACTATGATATTCACCGCTGAAAATATCATTTACAATAGCTCTTGTTCTAATCTCTATTAATTTTACTTTTTTAATAATCTCTTTTGGAATCATAATTCTATGGTACCTCTATATTATTAAGAATTTTAGTAATAACATCTTCAGAGGTTATTTCTTCTGCTTCTGCTTCAAAAGATAATATCACCCTATGACGTAATATATCATAAGCTACAGCTCTTACATCTTCTGGGATAACAAAACCACGTCTTTTTAAAAAAGCATGAGCTTTTGCTGCTTTTGTTAAATTAATTGTAGCTCTTGGAGAAGCCCCATAAGAAATAAGTTCTGAAATATCTTTTAAATTATATTCATCAGGCACTCTTGTAGCAAATACTATATCTACAATATATTTTTCAATTTTTTCATCCATATAAACAGTTTCTACTAATTGTTGAGCTTTTATTAAATATTCTGGAGTAACAACCTGCTCTAAATTAAAATTTTTAGTAACAGACATTCTTTTTAATATTTCTAATTCTTCTTCCTTTGTTGGATAATCTATTTTTAATTTAAGCATAAATCTATCAACCTGAGCCTCGGGTAGGGGATAAGTACCTTCTTGCTCAATTGGATTCTGGGTTGCAAGAACAATAAATAATTCAGGCAATTTAAACGTTTCTTTACCAATAGTAACCTGACGTTCCTGCATCGCTTCGAGTAATGCACTTTGAACTTTTGCCGGAGCTCTATTTATTTCATCAGCCAAAACAATATTTGTAAATATCGGGCCTTTCTGTGTAATAAATTCACCTGTCTTTTGATTATATATCAAAGTACCTACTAAGTCTGCTGGTAATAAATCAGGAGTGAACTGTATTCTTTGAAAATCTGCCTTTATAATTTTTGCAAATGTGCTGATAGTCAAAGTCTTAGCAAGTCCTGGCACACCTTCTAATAGCAAATGACCTTTAGTCAATAGCCCTATTAAAATTCTTTCTATCATATAGGTCTGTCCAACAATTACTTTACTTACTTCTTTAATAATTTTATCAACAAATTCACTTTCCTGATTAATTTTTTCATTCAATTGTTTAATCTCTTCTGAAGTCATCTGTTACCTCCACAATATTTTTAGTAAGTTCAAAATTTAATATTTCTTTTGCTATAGATAATATTTCATTCAATTGATTAAGATCTACCTCCGCACCTGAAAATTTTATTAAATCACACCTATCAAAAAAATTTTGTATATCAATAAGATGTGTATCTTTTATCTTAATTTTCTTTAAGCTTTCAACAACCTGTCTTGAAGTCATACCTAATGGTAAATTTAATTCTGACTTTAAATATTTTAATACTGTATTGCTAATTCTTTCAACTTTAGTCTTATTATTAATTTTTTCATTTTTTATATTTTCAATGTCTTCTAATGCAATTTCTTTATAACTTTTTTTATTTTCTTTTGTTTCTATAATTTCATTTCTTTTCATTTTATTCTTAATTATTATTAAAGTAACAATCCCTATTATAGCCAGTATAAATATTAAAATAATAGCAAAGGTATAAGAAGTCTCCTCTTTGTTAACAGGTTCTACAACCTCAATAGATAATCTTTTTGTCGAGAGATGATAAATTTTATCTGTGCTTTTATCTGTATATCCAGCTTTAACAGGTTCTATATAAGCCATACCAATAGAAGTAGGGACTAAATAATAAGAGTATTTTTTCATGGTTTTATTTAAAGAAACACTATTTGAAGAGCCTGAACCAACAATTCTTAAATTTGTTACTTCTGGGATTGGCAATTCAAAAATATCAAGCTTATTAATATCATCACCTGTAGCAGTTAAAACAATATCTACCTTTAGAGTATCATTTAAATGAATCTTGTAGTGATTTGCTATTATTTTTATAGATACATCACCTAAAAATTTTTCTGTATTATCCTGTCCCCAAATATTCAATACAAACAAAAGAAAAATAATAATTTTTCTCAATCACTACTCCTTTTTTAATTTTTTTGTGAATTAAACTATTCAAATATTGCAAATGTTCCTAAAAAAGCTAAAATTTATTTATAAGTATTAACTAAATCTTGCTTAATTTTTCTTGATTCAGGAAATAATCCTAATCTATTCGCCTCTTCACAAAACCAGTAGCCGCTTGTAATATCTCTGGACAAAGAATATGATATTGCTACACATGCTCCGAGACATTTAGCTTTAAAAATACAATTACTACATATGCCTTTCAATTTTGCAGGTATATCTTCTCTTATTTTTTTAAATATTTTCCCATTAATCCAAATATCTCTAATGTCATCTGTTTTAATATTTCCCATAACAAGTTCAGGTTCCGTTCTTCCAATACCACAGATTGAAATATCACCATTCCCCATAACTCCGCATATAGTATGGATGTGACATTCAGCAGAATTATTGATTAAATCATCAAATCTTTTTAATGCAGTGGGAATAGAAAAGAAAATTCTATGACGGTATTTTTTTGATAATTCTAATGTATAATGATAGAGTTTAATTAATCTATCAACAGGTATAGTTCTCGACTCCTTTTGTACCAATAAGGCTCTTCCAGAAGGGATAACAGGATTAATTTTAAAAGAGTTAGTTTTTAATTCAATTGCCAGTCTTAATGTATCTTCTATTAGATGTTCATTATCAGTATACAATGACATAATTATTTGAACATTTAATCCATATTTTTTACAATTTTTTATACCTTCAACAGTAGCATCGAAAGCACCTGGCTGATCTCTTAACATATCATGTGTTTTAGCATTAGGTCCATCGAGACTTATAGCAATATGCCGCATATTTACATCTTTTAGTAATTTTGCCATTTTTTCATCAATCAATGTTCCATTTGTTTCAATTGTCATATTAATATTATTTTCATGTAACCATTTCATCAAATCTGGAACATCTGGCCTTAATAAAGGTTCCCCTCCTGTCAATTTTACTGAAGATAAACCTATGTCTTTTGCTTTTACTATTGTATCCTTTATCAAATCTATAGAGACTTCTTTTCCTTTAATTTTTGCTATATACTCTTCTATATTTTTTATTTGTTGGGGTGCAACCCAGCAGTGTTGGCAATGAAGATTACACCTATCAGTAGGATATAAATATATTACATTTAATGGTGGGACTCCTGGAGGGAGATTAATTGCTTTTCTACTATTCATGATTTTATCTCTTGTTGTTGTTTTCTTTCATTAAATTCATTTTCTGGCAAAAACTCTTTTTCAAGGGTATAAACTTTATAACATGATAATGGATCATACCCAAAAATAGTGTTTCTAAAAGACATAGAAACAGCAGGACACCCGCCTGTACAAAAATATTTATATTCACAATCTCTACATTCTTCAAAATCATCTAACGTCATATCTAATCGTTTTCTAAATTCATTTAAAACAGGGGAGTGTAACCAAATATCTTTTAGATTCTGCTCTAATATATTTCCACATACCATATGACTTAATCTATCACATGGTGTAACATTTCCTTCAAAACGAACAGTTACCTCATTTCTTACTGTTCCACAACCTGTTATATAAGCTGGCTCTTTCATCTTATCTTTGAATTTCTTATAATTTTCTTCAATCCTTTTAAACATATAGTAAGAATCAAAAATAGTTCCTGATATTAAATTTCCGTATTTCTCTTTTAATTCTGGGGTTCTATTAATCAGATCACGTCTTTCCTTATCATTTAAAGATATATATTTGAAAAATATATCTGCATTTCCTCCAGGAATTATAAAATTAAATTTAATACCTCCAGTTTGGCCCCAGCTTTTCACAAGTTCTATCATGTTCTCAATATCATCTACATTATATTTGGTCACAGTGCAATAAAAGGAAACTCTTCTACCATTATATCTTATTAAATTTTCAATACCTTTAACTGCTTTTTTCCATGTACCCTTACCTCTTAACATTTCATAAACTTTTTCATTTGAACCATCTAAACTAACCATAATATTTCCAACTTTGGGATATCGCCCAATACGCCTTGCACCTTCTTCATCTATTAAAGTAGCATTTGTGTTTATGTCTATCCAAAAATGTTTTTCCTGCATATAATCCATTAATTCATATATATCTTTTCTTACAAAAGGCTCTCCACCACTAATTCTAATTCTAAAAACTTTTAATTCTTCTAATTCATCAAAAAATTTTTTCCATTGCTCAGTAGTCAATTCTGGAATATTTTTATTCTGATGGTCTCCAACATTGCAATGTTTACAGTTCATATTACATCTGCCGGTTATTGCAAGAAAAATAGAGGTTGGGGCCGATAAAATATGAAGCCTACTTTTCATTTGTTTAACCTTCTTTTTTTATTTTTAGAAATCCAAAACTAATTAACTCTGTTAAAAAATTTTTTACATCAGTTTCTAATTGTTCTTTAGAAACTCCCTCATACATTTCTAATAGCTTATTAATTAAATTTTCAAATGTTATATCAATTATATTATCTAAAATATCTTTTCCAGACTCATTAACAGCCTTCAAATTATTAGTATTTGCATCAAATAAAAATGCTCCATTATCTTCTTCTCTATAAACAATATTTTCTGGAAAATAAAATTTCGTTTCATTTTTGATTTCTATTTTCTCCATAAAAAACTCCTCTATGATAGGGGATAACTGATTTTTTTAAATATTGAGCTCTATAAAAGACAATTTATAAAAAATAAAAATAGTATTCAAAACATCTTTTTTTGCTTGTGCATAACTGACATCATAGTTGTTAATAATTTTATTTATTATAGAATTAACTCTGGTTTTCTTTAAATTTTTCCATATAAAATAAGCAGTTTCATTTATAGCAATAACAGGTTTATAATTGTTTAAAATTATATAATAAGAACCAAACTCTACTATATTATAATTATTTTTAAGAGATAATATGTATTTTGATATAAACTTTTCAAAATTTTTATTAAATTTGTTTTTATATTGTAGTATCTTAAATGTTTTTAAAGGCGTCATAATAATAGTAAAAAAAAATAACAGTTTTAGAAAAGCGCCTAAAAAACTTCTTCTATTAATCATCTTTTTTTTACCTCAAACAATATACCGTATACTGCTAAAATTTTTGGGGGGGATACCCCCAAAAATTTTATTTACTTAACCATATCTTTCAATTGTTTACCAGCTTTAAATTTGACAGATTTTCTAGCAGGAATAGTTATTTTTTCACTTGGATTTTGTGGATTTACACCTTGTCTTTCTGCTCTTTCAACTACAGAAAAAGTACCAAATCCAATTAAGGTAAAATTTTCACCTTTTGCAAGAGCTTCTTTAATAGCATTAAAAGTAGCGTCAACAGCAGAAGCTGCTGCTTTTTTTGTTAAACCAGTTTTTTCTGCAACTACATCAATTAATTCTGCCTTTGTCAAGGATAACCTCCTTTTTAATGATTAAATAAAGTGAATATAAACGAAATCTTATAAATATATTAATATCTAACTCCTTTTTTGTCAATAAAAAAAATCATTTTTTTATTTTATTCCATAATTCATCTAATTCTTGGGCATTCATATTTGTTATTCTTTGACCTGCAATAAGTTCCATTTTTTTAAATCTTTTTATAAATTTTTTTATCGCATCATTTAAACAAAATTCTGCTGAAATATTTAAATGCTTCCCTAAACTCACAAGAGCAAAAAGCAAATCACCAAATTCTTCATAAATTCTTTCTTGATTTTTTTCTTGTATAACTTCTTCAAGTTCTTGTGTTTCTTCCTTAATTTTTTCTATAACTCCTTTTTCATTTTCCCAGTCAAACCCAATAGAAGAGACTTTTTCATGAATTCTTTGTGCTTTTAATAGTGAGGGCATTCCCCGCGGCACACCATCTAATATACTTTTTTTATTGCTTTTCTTTTTTTTCAAAACTTCCCAATTCTTTTTTATTTCAGGAATTTCTTTAGCTTGAGAATCCCCAAAAACATGTGGATGACGATATATCAATTTCGCCACAATTTCATTTAAAACATCCTGTATTTTAAATAATGCTTTCTCCTCCGCTAATATTGCCTGAAAAACAATATGCAACATTACATCTCCTAATTCTTCTTTTATGCCTTCATAATCATCATTTTCTATTGCTTCCATTAGTTCATAAACTTCTTCTAAAAAATAGGGGAGTAGTGATTTGGAAGTTTGTTTTTTATCCCAGGGACATCCAGTCTCAGGATTTCTTAAAATTTTAACTGTGTCATATAGTCGATTGAACTCTTTCATTTATTATTTTCCTTTTTAATAAACGTTCTGGAATATCATTAATAAACCTTGATGGATGAGAACGTTTCATTTTATTATTTTTAAACCTGAACTGAGGATGAGTTAATACAAGATGTTTCTTTGCTCGCGTAATTGCTACATAACACAATCTCCGTTCCTCTTCTAATTTATCTTCTTCCAAAGATTTTTTATGTGGAAAAATTTCTTCTTCCATTCCCACCAAAAAAACAAAAGGGAACTCCATTCCTTTGGAACTATGTATTGTTAATAATTTTACACTATTTTTTTCATCAGTTTTGGTTTTATTTCCAATATTATCAATGGATAATGAAATATTATCTATAAAATTTTCTAACTTTTTACCAGGATTATCATACTGGAAACGAGCCAGAGAATTAATAAATTCTTCTACATTTTCCCATTTAGAATTAACAATTTCTGTCTTTCTATAAATAACTTCTAATTCATGATGATATTTTATATCAGATAATAACTTCTTCAAGACTTCTGCATAATTATTAGCATTTAAAAGATTATCACGATATTTTAATATCAGTTGTATAAAATAATTCAAATTATTTCTTGTTTTTGGATCTAAATTAAGCATGTTTAAATTATTTTGTAATAATCTAAAAATGGAAATATTATATTCATGACTAATATTTATAAGCTTTATTATTGTCTTTTCTCCAATACCTCTTTTAGGGCAATTTATAATACGTAATAGATTTACATCATCATCTGGGTTTATAATAACATTTAAGTAAGCAATAATATCTTTAATTTCTTTTCTATCAAAAAAATTTTGGCCTCCAAAAATTTGATAGGGGATTCTATTTTTTCTAAGAGCTATTTCAAAAAGCCTTGATTGAGAATTACTTCTATATAAAATAGCAAAATTTCCAAGCGGTAGCTTAAATTTTTGAGAAATTTCAATAATTTTGTTTACAACAAAATTCGCTTCATCATTTTCATCATATAAAATTAATTAATCTATTGCATAGCCTTTGCCCAGTTCGCTCCA
>CAYLKS010000062.1:0-16587 GCA_964384205.1 uncultured bacterium
CCTGTATTATTGATAAATAAATATAAAGTATTGCGGATATAACATATAAATCAGCTAACAAATACTCAGATGTAATAAAAATAGTTCAAATTTAAATTTATTATATGAAAAATTTTATAATGAATGATAATAAAAATTATAGTAATATAAGTCTCTCAACAAATTAAAAAAAATAATTAACTACTCCACAAAATTTTACAGCTTCTGAAAAAAACAAAATTATTAACATCATTTAAATATTAGCTAAATACTATAATCCAAATAAATATAAATAAAATCTTCAATTATTATTCAGACTTAAATGGTAAAATATTTTGCATTCTCATTAAAAACAAGCAAAGCATCAGTTGAATGTTCTGGTATCATCTGATAATTAGGACTTAAATTAATATTAATTCTTTCGGGTTTTAAAAGATTAAAAATTTTTGCCTGGTCTTCTAATGAAGGCCAGGCTGGATATCCAGGACTAAATCGTTTACATATTTTTTTATCTTTAATATTTAATTCACCACAAATAAAATTATGAAAAAATTCAGCAAAAGCCTCTGTTAATTCTGAACCAAAATTATAGTAAAAAAAATAATCTGAAAAATTACCTTTATCATACAACTCTTTTGAATATTTTAATATTCCATCTCCAATTGTTACTATCTGAAAAACAATAATATCGTCATCATTAAAAAAATCCACTAAAGATAAAAACGGTTCTTTTTTTTGACGTTTAAAAGTAAAAGTAATATTATCATTTTCATATAAAATAAGATCTTGGCCATTCTTTTTTACCTTAAAAATTCCCCATATAGCTTTTAATTCCACAAGTCTTTTTACCACTGCTGTCCTTACAATTTTATTATAAATTTTTTCTGGCTCAGTATGTTCATCTTTTTTATTAAATTGCCATCTTACATAAAATAATGTTTTCTTATGAAGATATTCTAATACTTTTTCTAATAAAAAACCTGTGAAAATCTTTGTTCCATAAAAAGGGGTTTTAATTTTTAACATAACAACTATTAATATTTATACTGATTTACAAAATATTGCGGATTCAAATACTCGCCTGTTGCTTGTTTTATCAACTCATTCCATGAAACAGTATTGCCTGGTTTAAAAATTTTATTCTTAAAAAAATCTGAAATCTGAGGAGTTTCATAAAACACAATAGAAAAAATATCTTTATTATTTAGATATTTTTTAGAAATAAAATCCAATACCTGACTTACCATCAATTCCCCAACCATATAATTATGATAATAAACAGGAACTGTAGCAATATGTATTTTAGTAGCCCATTCATTACCAGCAAGAGTATCGGGTTTATTTAAAAGTTGATATTTAGTTACCAGAGACCACCAAAGAGAATTACAATCCTGATCCGGATTTTCATAAAACATTTTTTCAAAATTATACATTACAAGAGCCCATCTTGTAAATATCAATTTTTCAGCTTTCATTTTATTAACAGATACTTTAAATAACTCTTTTAACTTATCTCTACTACTTATTTTTTCAACATTATCATTTATAAAATAAGGATTAATAGCATTTCTTTCAAAAGTCATTGCTGTAGCTTCTGTTGTTATTGCATGAGAAGGGGTTCTAAGTAAAAATGGCAGTTTTTGATCTATATATTCGTCATAAACAGAATGCCCTAACTCATGCAATAATGTTCCCATCCATTCAGCATTTGGTTTAAGATTAACAAGAATTCTTATATCTTGCTTCCTATCAAGGCACATACTAAAAGCATGCTGATTTTTTCCTTTTTTCTCATACAAATCACTTCTTGCCAATATACTATCAACATCCATATTCATCTTTTCATAAAAAGTTTTAGCTATTTTTACTATATCTTGATTTTTATAAAAATTATCAAAATCCACTTTATATATCTCAGGTGCTCTCTGAAAAAATAAATCATTATAGTGCCATGGCATTAATTTACTTTTGTCAACCTTGAATTTTTTTGCGAGAAATGTATCAATATCTTCTTTTAATCTGGAAAATGATTCTTTAGTATTCTCATCAAGATAGTTGAAAATTTTATCCAGAGAATCCTTATCAAATTCTCCTAAAGTCAGTTTCATATCAAAAAAATTCTTAAATCCTGCTTTTTGTGCTAATCGATTTCTTAATTTAGCCACCTTTTTTATATCTTGCGCCACAATATTACCCAATTTTTTTTGAGCAAGCCAAACTTTTTTCCTATAATCTGAATTAGAACTTTTATTTAAAACTTCCAGAACATCATTATCTGATAAAACTTTATCATCAACTTTTGCTCTATAGGAAGAAAATTCTTTTGTTATTTTTACCTCTAATTTTGAAATCTCTTTAGAAAGTTCCTCATCAAATTGATACGGTAATAACATTCTATAAAGTACATCACATTCTCTTTTTAAAATCATATCAGAAAATTTAAAATTTTCTCTATATTCTTTAACTTTGTCAAAAAGCTCCTTATTTTTAAGAAAAGAAGTTATATCATTTTTAGCAATTTCAAGTTTTTTATATTCTTCTGGATCTCCTGAAGTCATTGCATTCCATTCAGATAAATTTGCTTTATACTCCAATTCAGAATATTTTGTAGAAAAATCATCTACAAGTTTTTTGAAATTTTCTTCACTCAACTTTGATGAACAGTTACTAAAAACCATAATTATAAATGCTAATAAACAAGAAAATAAAAAAGTTCTCATAATTACCCCCTTACTACTTTAAAAATTCTTGAGATTTATTATAAGATGCAACAATTCCTTTTATAATAGCAGAACTTAACCCTGCATGTTCCATCTGGTTCAACCCTTCAATAGTAACTCCCTTAGGAGTTGTAACCTTATCAATTTCTTCTTCTGGATGTGAATCAGAATTTAAAATTAATTCAGCTGCGCCTCTTGCTGTAGCTGCAGCTAATTTTATTGCTTCTGCTGAATGAAAGCCTATTTGTATTCCTCCCTGAGAAGTAGCCCTAATAATTCTCAAAAAATAAGCAATTCCACATGCAACTAAAATTGTAGCAGATACCATATTGTCCTCTTCAATAATAGCAACTTCTCCAAAAATTTTAAACAACTCTTCTATCACGTTCCTTGCCTTTTGATCTTCGGCATTAGCACTTATACATGTTACTGCCTTACATATCGATAAAGCAGTATTAGACATGATTCGTACAACAGGAATTTCTTCACCAACTTTATGTTTAATAGATTTAATTGTATATCCTGTCACTATTGAAACAATAATATGCCTCGCTGGATCAATAAAAGGCCTAATTTCCTCTAAAATAGCATCCATTTGCGCAGGCCTAACTGCTATCAAAATAATATCAGAATTTTCAACTGCTAATTTATTATCATTTGTAACATTAAATCCTTTATCTTGAAAAAAATATAGGCTTTTTAAATTTTTCTTTGTCAAATATACATTCTCCAGATTAATGGCATTTGAATACAATACCCCTTTTGCAAATGCCTGACCTATATTCCCTGCACCAATAACTGCTATTTTATACATACATCATCTCCTTTTTATTTAGTTTTTAAAGATATTAAAGAATCTAATATATGTCAAATAAAAAATTTAATTTTTCTAATCAAGATAAAATAGCTACTAAATAAAAACATAAAATATTTTCTACTTGACAAAAAAATACTTTTATACTATAATATTTGTGAAAAAAATAATTATTTATTATTTTTTTTCTTTTATTTAAAAGAAAGGAGATAAAAAAAATGAGTGAAAAAAATAACAAAATTACAATATCAATATGTATGGGTAGCTCCTGTTACTCCCGGGGAAATAATAGGATCATCGAGGCTTTAAAAAAATTCATTGAAGAACAAAAATTAGAAAATAAAATTCTGATTCATGGTCATCTTTGTGAAGAAAAATGTGATAAAGGACCTATTTTACAAATAAATAACCAACAATACTCAAATTTAACACCTGAGGCTTTATTTGATATATTATTTCATCTTTTAAAGGATAAAGAAAATGGATTATAAAAGCCCTATTTATACTGAAAAAACAGTCTGCCAGGACTGCTATAAATGTGTTCGTAACTGTCCGGTTAAAGCAATAAAAATCAAAGATAATATTGCCTCTGTTATTAAAGAGTTATGTATATTCTGTGGGAAATGCGTCAGTATTTGTCCTGCCGGTGCGAAAAAAATCAGAAATGATATCAATAGAGCAAAAACTTTATTAAAAATTAAAGAAAAAGTTATTGCATCTATTGCTCCTTCTTTTTTAGCAGAATTCACCGATATACCTCAAGATAAATTATTATTGATATTTAAAAAATTAGGATTCTATGGGGTTTCAGAAACAGCTTTAGGCGCTGAAATTGTATCAGAAAATATAAAAAAACAAATACAAAATAAAGATTTTATAATATCCTCCGCATGCCCTACAATAGTAGAATATATTAAAAAATATAAACATAACCTCATAAAAAATCTTTCGGTTTTATCTTCTCCTTTATTAGCACATTGTAAAATGCTCAGACAAATATATGGTAATGATATTGGGATAATTTTTATAGGTCCCTGTATCTCTAAAAAACTTGAAGCAGACAACAATCCAATGTTATTAAATTTGGCTCTAACTTTTAAAGAATTCAGAGAATGGATTGCAAATGAAAAAATTATGCCTGAAAAATCAGAAAGAGAAACCTATAAATTCATACCTTATGAAGCTCAAAAAGGGAAAATATATCCAGTTGATGGAGGTATGATTAAGACATTAGAAGAAAATATTTCTATTTGCGATAATAACTTTATAAATTTATCTGGAATAGATAACATAATAAACATTTTAAATAATGATGATATACACCAGGAGGAATTTAAATTTTATGAATTATTATCATGTAATGGTGGCTGTATATCAGGTCATGGCATGACAAATACTAAATCTATTTTATCAAAAAGAAAGCTCATAATCAATAACACTCCAATTAAACAAAATATAGAGCATAATATAAAAATAAAAGATTTATCCATAAAAATGATATACAAACCGGATAATCTCATAGATAACAATTACCCAGAAAATATAATACAAAATATATTAAATAAAATAGGAAAATATAGCAAAGAAGATGAATTAAACTGCGGAGGCTGTGGATATAATACCTGCCGTAATTTTGCAAAAGCAGTACTCGATGGAAAAGCTGAATTAAACATGTGTGTTTCCTTTATGAGGCAATTAGCACAAAAAAAAGCTAATAAGTTAATCCAAACAATGCCATCAGGAGTCATAATTGTAGATGATAAACTACAGGTTATTGAATGTAATTATAATTTTGTTAATCTCATAGGGGAAAATGCTAAGATAATATATAACAATATCTCAGGATTACAAGGAGCTAATCTAAGGAAAATTATACCATTTTATGAAATATTTGAAGAAGTTTTAGAAACTTCTAACGATATTCTTGATAAAGATATTTTTTATGAAGATAAAATATTAAAATGTTCTATTTTCGTAATAGAAAAAAATCATATAATTGGTGGAATTTTTCAGGATATAACACAGCCAACATTTAAAAAAGAACAAATAATTAGACAAGCTCAAAAAGTTATTCAAAAAAATCTACAAACAGTTCAACAAATCGCATATTTACTTGGAGAAAATGCTTCTGAGACTGAAATATCCCTCACATCTATTATTGATCTGTTTCTACCTAAAAATTCCCAGCAAAGGGGGAAAAATGAAAGATGAGATCTTTATAGAAATACATTATTCAAATATAAAAAAATATAATCAAAATATTTCTGGAGATCATTTTTTAACAAAAAGAGAAAAAAATAATTCACGGATAATTTCTGTGCTATCTGATGGATTAGGAAGTGGAGTTAAAGCAAAGGTTTTAGCTACATTAACTTCAACAATGGCAGCAAATTATATACAAAATTTCAAAGATATAAAAAAAAGTGCAAAAACTATATTGCAAACTTTGCCCGTATGTAATATAAGAAAAATTAGTTATGCTACTTTTACTATAGTAGAAATAAAAAACAAAGATGTCAGAATCATAGAATACGACAACCCTGATTTTATTTTAACCCTCAATGATAAAATTATAGATATAAACAAAAAAAATCTCACAGGAATTCTTAATAATAAAAGAAAATATGAACTAAAATTATCACAATTTAAAGCTCAATATGGCAATAGGATAATATTTTTTTCAGATGGAGTATCTCAGGCGGGAATGGGAACAAAAAAATTTCCAATAGGATGGGGATTAGAATCAATAAAATCTTTTGTTTCGGAAATAATCAAAGAGCAACCAGAAATATCAGCATTTAATCTATCAGAAAAAATAATTAGAATGGCACAAAGGCTTGATCAAAATAAAGCTAAAGATGATATAACCTGTGGTGTAATATTTTTTAGAAAGCCACGTAAACTGCTATTTATTAGTGGACCACCTATTGATAAATCAAAAGATAGAGAAATTGCAGAACATATAAAAAACTTCAATGGACAAATTGTAATATGTGGCGGAACCACATCAAAAATTGTTGCTAGAGAATTAGGCAAAAAAATTAAGTTTAATCTCGATTTAAATAATATTGATCCTGAAATTCCACCAACATCATCAATTGACGGCATAGATTTAGTAACAGAAGGAACTATCACTCTCGGAAAAACCGTAGAATATTTAGAAAAATATTCTAATTTCTCAAACATAAAATCAAACCCGGTAATAAAACTGATAAATATTTTATTAAATAATGATAAAATCTATTTTCTAATTGGGACTAAGATAAATGAAGCTCATCAAGATCCAAATATTCCTATAGAACTGGAAATAAGAAGAAATATTATAAAAAAAATGATTTCCTTACTCGAAGAAAAATTTTTAAAAGAAACAGAATTAAAATTTATTTAGGAGGGAAAAATGCCAAAAATAAATGTCAAAATCTGTCTGGGAACAACATGCTATGTATTTGGAGCATCATCTTTATTATTAATAGAACAATTTTTAGATGACCATATAAAAAATCAAATAGAAATAGAAGGCACACCTTGTCTTGATCTATGTAAACAAGAAAATAAAACCAACAGACCTCCTTTTGCAATCGTAAATAATAAAATAATCGAAAATGCCACGATAGAAACAATAATAGAAGCGATAAAAGGAGAATTAAATAATGAGAACAATAAATAATGCTACAATCATAAAAAGAAAATTATTAGTCAATATAGCTAAAATCCTATTTAATAAAGAAAATCCAAAACTACTTGATAAAATTCCAATTAACATGATACCTAAAAATCAAAATAACATAAGATGCTGTATCTATAAAGATAGAGCTGTATTGAAATATAGAATGATGGCAATATTAGGATATAATTGCGAAGATGAAGAAAACGAACTTAAACCAATAAGTGAATATTTTAATGAAATTAATATGGATAAATCATCAGATGAAAATATATTGACTATTATTGATGTAGCATGTAGTTCATGCTCACCTTCTCATTACAAAATAACGGAAAACTGTAAAGGATGTGTTGCAAGAGCCTGCATTAATAGTTGTCGCAAAGATGCCATTTCAATTATAAATTCAAAAGCAGTAATAAATTATGACAAGTGTGTAAAGTGTGGATTATGTATGCAAGCCTGCCCATATAATGCTATTGTTTATATTCCCGTTCCATGCGAAGAAGCATGTCCAGTTAGTGCAATATCAAAAGATAAAAATGGTAAAATAAAAATAGATTTTAAAAAATGTATATTCTGCGGAAAATGTCTTTTAGCATGCCCATTTGGTGCCATTATGGAAAAATCAGATTTTGTTAAAATCATAAATCAAATTATTCAAAACAAAAATATAGTTGCTCTAATCGCACCCTCTATTTTTGGACAGTTCAAAGCCACTCCTGGTCAAATAATAAATGCTATTCAAAAATTAGGTTTCAAAAAAATATATAACGTAGCAGAAGGTGCCGAAATTACTACTGCAAATGAAGCAGAAGAATTAAAAAATGTTATACAACATAATACCTTTCTGACAAATTCATGTTGCCCTTCATACGTGAATCTTATAGAAAAACATATACCTAATCTTAAACCAAATCTTTCAAAAACAAAAACTCCCATGCAATACACAGCAGATATCGCTAAAAACGATGATAAGAACTGCATTACAGTTTTTATAGGCCCATGTATTGCTAAAAGAATTGAAGGAGGAAAATATAATAACATTGATTATGTTATGTCATTCGAAGAGCTTGGCGCAATGTTTATAGCTACAGGAATTGATGTAAATGAGTGCGAAGATATTTCAATTGATATTAATTCTCAAAAATATGGAGTATTGTTCCCAATCTCAGGTGGTGTAACCACTGCAATAAAAAATAAACTTAATACAAAAGATTTGTCCTATGAAATCATCAATGGTCTGGATAAAAAAAATATCTCCTTAATAAAAATATATGGTAATGGGAAAAAATTCAATAAACATTTTCTCGAAGTTATGTCGTGTAAAGATGGATGTATGGGAGGACCAACAACTATTAGTGAACCATCAATTGGTAAAATGTTTTATAACAAACTCTTAAAATAGTATTAATTTTATAAAACTATTTAAAGCGTAGAAAATAAAAAACACTTTTATATATCTTATTGATATTATTTAAATAATTGTAAATATTTCATTCCCCTATCACCATATTTCAACCACTTTTTTTTGCTTTAGGCAATCTATCATCTTCTTATAATAGATTCTATAATTTTGAATTATTATATCTACAAACTTCTAAGCTTATTATCAAATGCCCATCTAATCCAACATCATTATTCTGAATATTTTGCAAACACCTTTCTGCAACACTTACAGCTTCACAATTTTCTATATCAAAACACAAAATTAAAAATTTTTCTCCACCCTACCTCGCAATTGCTTTATTGAAAGCAATAATCTCAAAAACAAAATCCCCTATCCGATGATATAAAATACCTTTATATTTTTAAGTCTATATCAAATAAAATTATAAAAATTTTTTCCCCATCTCTATAGTTCACCAAGAAGATTAATAATTTCATCAATTCCCCAATCAATCGATATTACCCAGGAAATATTTTTATTCTCATCTAATAAAACCTTAGTAATAGAAAAGAAACATTCTTTAGTTTTTATTTTCTGATAATGAATTACTTTAAATAAATATGGTAACATTCTTTAGATAAGGCAAGATGTTGATTTTAGATATTGATAATAATTTATAAATGTATTAAAAGATGATTAGAGATACTATTAAAAAGACATAGCAAATTGTAAATAATCATTCTTTTAACCAATCTTAAAAAAAACTATTATAAAGTTATATTTATTTTTATTAAAATTTTATAAATATATAAAACAAATGTATAGAAATTTCTAGTTAATAAAATAAAAAAAATTTTTTAAAATCATTTTATTTAAAACAGCTTGACAATATGTAAATCAGTTTTAAATTATTATAAAATCATACTAAAAAAAGGAGTTAAAATATGAAAAAAATTTATTTTCTTCTCATAGGATTTTCTATTTTCTTATCAAATCTATTGGCAATTGAATTAAACACTTTTCTTCAACTGGGACCATTGCCAGTAATAAATAAGCTTTTCCAAAAAGAAAATAATAATAATATTCAAGAAATCTTAAAAACAAAGTTTATTAACATAAAAAATTTACAGCCATCAGCTGGAGATAAAATTGAATGGTTCAATGGGCAAAAATATAATTGGCGACAAAGCTCAAATATAAAGTTGACCAATACTACCAACAATTTTCAGATACTCTATATAACAACCTATATTCAATCAGAGGAATATCAAGATATAAAAATAACACTAAATGATGAAGATCTTAAAAATAAAAGTCATTTATACCTTAATGGTGAAAAAATCAATGAAAGAACTACTTTAAGAACTGGCAAACATATTCTTGTGGTGAAAATAGTATTGCCTCCTGATTACAAAGCTACAAATCAACTTAAAATTAATATTGAAGGTGAAAATATATCAGCAACATTAGACAATAAACTAACTTTCTGGAACTATAAGTATTATGGCAAAATAAATAAAGTTTATTCTTTTGATTTATCAAAAGATGGAAAATACTTAGCAGTCCTCTATTCAAATTCTACTAACAATAATAAAAAAAATATTTTATCTATATTTAATGCAAAAAACATGAAAGAATTAGCTCAAATTGATTATTCAAATTACAAAAAATTTCTATTTACTCCAAATCCTAATAAAATAGCCTTATTTAAAACAAAAGAAGTCGTAATTTATAATATATTAACTAAAAAATATTCATACTACAAAGGCTTAAATTCTAATATAGTTGACTTACAATTTTCACCAGATGGAGAATTTATCTATTATACAACAGATGAAAAAAGGAACATCATAGATAACAAAAATTATACAATTTATACGGATATAATGCAAAAATTAACTGACTGGACAGATGCAAGAGTTTTATATAAATACTCATTTGCATTACAAACATCTATAGCATTAACTCAAAAAGATGGATATGCATTAGACGAATTTACCTTATCTCCTTCTGGTAAATTTCTTGTATTTACCACAAGAGAAAAAATAGTAGGAAGACCTTATTGTATTACAAAATTTTATAAATTAGATCTCAATTCTAATAAATTAACAAAATTCTATGAAGAAAAAATTCCTTTTGAAACAAGAGCTCGAAACTTCTATATATTAGCAAACGAAAAAGAGATGCTATATACATCCGCCTTTATGCCTGCAAATGAAAAAAGTATAAATAGAAATCTAACTGAAACAGACATATTTAAATTAAATTTAATATCTGGTAAAAAACAAAATTTAACTTCTGCTTATAATATTACACCATCAGAAAGTGGAGATATGATATCTTTTAATCCTTACGATAAAAAAATATATTTTCTTGCTGGGATTGGTGGAAAAATTAACATTTTTAAATTAAATCTTAAAAATAAAAAAATAGTAAAATTAAAAAATACCTTACCATTAATAAGCAAATACAAAGTTTATAAAAATAAAATCTATTACACAGGTCAAAGTTTCGATCATCCTACATATTTATATTTGTATAATAAAAATCAATCAAAGCTAATATTAAAACCTTCTCCTGATTTCAATGAAAAATACAAACTTGCAAAATGGGTAAGATATACTTTTAAAGACAGATTCGGATATGAAATTGAAGGCTGGCTATTCTATCCTATAGATTTTGATAAAAATAAAAAATATCCTTTGATTGTTTACTATTACGGTGGGGTTATCCCAAGCAGAGAATCTTTTAGATTTGATTATCAATTCTGGACTGCAAATGGCTATTGTGTTTATGTATTAAATCCATTAGGTGCTATCGGATACGGTAATGAATTTGCAAATTTTCATGCTAATGATTGGGGCGATCATGCAACTTATGATATTATAGATGGAGTAACAAATTTAATTAAAGATAAGCCATTCATAGATAAAAATAAAATTGGATGCTATGGCGGTTCTTACGGTGGATTTACAACAATGGATTTGATTACCAAAACTAATATATTTGCAGCAGCTGTTGAATTATATGGAATAAGCAATATCGCAAGTTATTGGGGTGGTGGAACATGGGGATTCACATATGGTGATATAGCACTTGCCGGAAGTTATCCATGGAACAAACCCGAAATATTCTGGAAAAAATCTCCTTTATTCAATGCGGATAAAATTAACACACCTCTTTTATTAATTCATGGTGATTCTGACATTAATGTGCCTTTTTTAGAATCAATGCAAATGTTCACTGCTCTTCAAGTTCTAAATAAAAAATCAATACTTATAAAATTTAAAAATGAAGATCATGGTATTGTAAATAATTTCAATAATTATATAACCTATAAAACCATGATGCTTGATTGGTTTGATAAATATCTAAAAGGCAAAACCAAAGCATGGGATGATAGAATAAAAAAAAGCAGTGAGTAAAACCTCACTGCTTTTTCTCTTTATATGCAATATTTATCTGATTTCTAATTTCCGATGTTGCATTTATAATTTGAGTATTAGATTTTTCTATAACTTCTATTTTCTTCACAATCTTATCAAATATTTGAAATAATTTATCAATCAAGGCATTATAATCTCCAATATCTCCTATAAGATTCATTCTATTATAATATTGAGCCAATAAATTCGAAAAAGAAATTATATCTTTATATGAACAAATGTAAACCTTATTCATCACACCTTCTGCTATTATTTCAGGACACACTTCAAGTACAATTTCAGGAACAGCCATAATACAATAATCTATAGTATTACTTAAATTTTGATATTTTTGAATATTCTTTATTTGTCTTCTAATTTTATTCAATAAAGTTTTTTTGATATTATCCTTAATGGAAACATCTGTTGTTCTTTCATAATGCTCCACAATATTAAAGATATCGGGCAATTTAGAATCAATGGGAATATATTTTCCATTATCCAATTTCCATGCAAATTCCACTTCCCCATTTTCCGTCTTCAAATTTTTCTTAACAATACCTGTAATTATAAAACTTGCTAAGCTATTCTCCAAAATATTTTCACCAATAATACCTCTTTTTTTAGTACCAGAAATAACATTTATAAAATTATCAATTCTTTGTTTCATTTCATTAATTTTTAAATCCTTCTGTTTTTCTGTATTATCCCTAAACTGATTCTGTTGTTCTAAAAATTTGTACATATCATTAATTTGCTTTGTAAAAAACATCCGTGTATCTTCAATTAATTTTTTTATTTGTTCAGATTGCAAATTCTCAAACTTTTCTGATTTTCTATTGATTTCATTAAAATAATTAACTGAACTATCTATCCAGCTTTTTATCAATTGCTTATTCTGTTCTGCCTGAATTTGCAATAAATCAGAATAATTTTCAAACTTATTCTTCAAATCAAAAATCTCTTTATATAAATCAGTAATAGAACTTTTATCAGATTTTACATATTTAAAATATATTAATGTGATTAAACTCCCTGTAATAAGGCCTATAAAAAAATATAAATACCACATCAGTATTTAGTTAACAATTCTAAAATTTCTTTTCCAACAATATCTGCTCTACTCTGAATAAACAAATCTGTAACTGAATTTGTATAATTTGAAGGTTCTATATTAAATTCAATAATATATGCTCCATTATTTTTAGCCAGGTATGGGATTTGACTTGCTGGCATAATCTCCCCTGTAGTCCCAGCTAAAATAAAAAGATCCGCTTTTTGAGAATAATAATATGATTTATCCAGAGCAACTGCCGGAATAGGCTCTCCAAAAAATACAAAATCTGGCTTTAATAATCCATCACAATCAGGACAAATAGGAGGTAATTTAGATAATAGAATATCATTTGCCTCAAAATATTTATTACAATCCAAACATACTAAATGACTGGATCTTCCATGAAATTCTATAACATTTTTACTTCCTGCGGACTGATGTAGTCCATCAATATTTTGTGTTATTATAGCTTCAAGCAAATTCATTTTTTCAAGCTTAGCTAATAAATAATGAAAATTATTAGGTTTTGCCTTACCAAAAAAATCATAAAAAATTTCTTTTATTATTCTCCAACTCTCTTTTGGATTTCTCTGAAAATAAGAGATATCAAGAATTACAGGATCATATTTGCTCCATAATCCATTGGGTCCACGAAATGGTGGAATACCACTATCCACAGAAACACCAGCTCCTGTAAATGCTACAGCCATTTTTGAATTTTTTATTCTGTCAATAACAATAGCCAACTTATCTTCTGTCATTCCCAAACCTCTCAATAATATTTTATTATTCTAACCACTTCTCCCAATTATAATCATGAAACTCGTTAGGATCTGTTGAATGAACTAACTTATAATTTTTGAAACCATCCATATCTACAAAATAAAAACTCACTCCTCCATGAACACTATAATAATGCCAAATTTCATAAGCTTTCTTACCTGAAGTTTTATCAAATTTTTCAATATTATCCGGTTCTCCATATTTTAAATAAATCTTACCTCTATCAGTATTCCAGCCCTTATTATTCTTATCAATTCCAAATCTCATATTAGCAAATTTGATTCTTTTATAAAATACATCTCTTGATAAACCTTTACTATTCATTATTGACCAAAAATTTTCTAAAAAATTTCTCTTACCTTTCAAATCTAATTTCTTTATAATCTCTTTTTCTTTCTCAGATAATAAAACACTAATGTATTCTGTTTCCTTATTAATAGAATCTTCAGGCATCAAATCAAATAATGTACTTGAATCTTTTTCCACATACTCATCTGAATAACTATAGTCAGGATTATATATATAAAAATATTTATCCTTTTTAACACTAATTTTAGAATCTAAAGAATAAAATTCTAATTGTAATTTATATAATCCTGTTTTAAATTTACCGATTTTAAATCCATATATTTCCAATCCAGAATTACTTCTTATAGAAACATTTTTATCCTTTATTATTTTAACTAACTTATTATTTTTATCTATTATCTTACACACAGACCTATAAGCAGAATCTTTTAAAGTTCTAAGATTGTACAATTCAACATAATAATATAAAACAGATAAATTCTTCCCATAAATTTTTGAAGGATTTGGAACTACCATAAGTCCATTTTTAAAAAATTTATTTTTCTCATTATTTTTAATAATAGATGCCAGCTCTATATCTGAAACTGTAAAATTATTACTAATAGAATCTATTTTTACTCTCATCTCCTTTTTAGCAAAATTTAAAGCCTCTAAATCCAAAATTTTAAACGAAATTTTATAATCGCCCGGCTTCATATAATATCTGGCAATATCAATCAATCTCTGAGTAGATTTTATACTTGCTGTATCTCTAACATAAGTTTTTTGAAAAATGCTATCCTGTAATATTAAAGAATCTTTTTTGGATATATTTATATCTATTCTGTAATAAGCATAATATAGAGAATCTTTCCTTACAAATTTTAATAATTTACGTGGAATAGAATAATAAATTTCTAAATTAGCATATTCTTTTGTAGAATAAAATCTTGCAAAATCTAATTTAAAATCTAAATTTTGTGCTCTACTGTAAAAATAAAAAATAACTAATAAAAAAAATATTTTAAATAACTTCATTTACTGATATCTACCATAAATTGGAGCATTCCCGACAGGTAAAATAATTCTTAAAACTCTCTGTTCTTCATCTGCTCCTGTCTTTTTAATACCATATAAAAATTTATCATTACCAGGTGCCATATCAATTATAGCACTCGGAATTAACCCACCATATAAAGGATTTACAATACCATCTTTAGATAAAACAAACATTCCGGCCTCTTCGCTATCTGTGGAAATCAATAAGTTACCTTCTCCATCAAACAAAATATCTGTAATAGTAACATCAGTATTACCAACTAATTGTGTCCAGTTTAAAACAAGTTCACTCTCACCTAAAGTTGTTTTATCTATAATTTTATTCTTGATAATTTTATATTCCCTCGAAGAATAATCTAATCCTACAAGATATAAATATCCTTCATATACCGTCATTGCAAAGAAGTAAAAATCTGAATAATCATACAATTCTACAAATTCTTTTGTGTCTAAATCCATAGAAACAAGAGCTGATTTTCTTCCACCTAAATAAATAATATTATCTTCACCAAAAGCTATACTATATATTTTTATTGGTGCTTTAACAAACTTCTCTTCCTCACCAGAATTTAATGAAACTTTATAAAGATAATTGTTCTTTCTTACATAATAAATATAATCTCCTCCTATCTTCATATCAGAAACAACAGAGGCGCTAATTGTACAAAGTGTATCCTGAACTTGATCGGTATTAACTCTTACCAATGACTTGCCATTTAAAACATAAACTACTTCATTTTTATCGCATGCAATTCTTTTAATATTATCATTTTTTCCAAAATTACCATACTCTATAAATGCTGGATCTATTCTGTAATAAACACTATTGCTAAAATTAAGTGCCCCAATAGTTGAAACTCTTACTAAAACTGAATCTCCTTTAACATCAGGTACATGCACATATAATTCTGTTGGAGTAGAAGATATCGGTTCAATTAATGTACTTTTAAAATATACACAATTTTTTTTATTGTCTTCAGAAAAATTTTTGCCATAAATTGTTATATCAGATACACCTGCAATAGCAGTCTTAGGTACTATTGAGTCTATAACAGGATCTGGATTATAGGACTTATTTGCTTTATACAAACTACCTGGTTCCTGATGGGTACAATTTATCAATACTAATGCTAAAAAAACTAACATCCCAACATATTTCATACTCCCTCTCCTTTTAATTTTTTTTTAATTACTATATCTATTATAGTAAATTATAAAAAAAATTCAATAAAAAAAATTTTTTTAATAATTAATTTAAAAAAAAATACCAATGAAAAAAAATAAGCTAAAATTTGAAACACATTATCTAATCTAAAATTAACTGAAATAATGTAAAAAATTTTATCTTAAAATTTGATATTAAACCTGACATAATAAATCTTTTAATACTCTTAAAAAAATATAAAAATAA
>CAYLKS010000063.1:0-16478 GCA_964384205.1 uncultured bacterium
TTCTTTGAAATAGAGTTCGTAAACCATGCCGTCGATCAGTTTTTCAAAAAATTCCCCTCTTCCAGAGGGGTTAGGGGTGTTCTCCCCTCTTATAGAGGGGTTAGGGGTGTTCTCCCCTCTATAAGAGAGGGGACCGTAGGGCGGGGTGTTCCGAACATACTCCTCAAGCTCAATCAAAACCGAATCAAGATTATTTCTAATATCAATATCTTTAAAATGTATTACATTCAAACCAAGACTTTTAAGATATTCATCTCTTTGGCTATCGTATTTACCCTTATTATCATGAGTGCTGCCATCGATTTCTACAACCAAATCTATAGCCGGGCAATAAAAATCTACAATATAGTTACCAATAATTTTTTGACGATGAAAATCCAAACCGTGAAATTGTTTGTTTTTTACTGCTTGCCAAAATAATACTTCCGATAAAATTCCCTGCTTGCGTAGTGCTCTTGCTCGTTCTTTGAGTTTGGGGTTGTAGGGTAGTTGTTTGTATTTTTTAAACACCCCGTCAGGCTTCGCCTGACTGTCTGTGTTTGAATGAAACACCCCGTCAGGCTTCGCCTGCCACCCCTCTAAAAGAGGGGAATTGGGATGTTCCCCTCTGGTAAAGGGGTGCCCGTAGGGCGGGGTGTTTAACCCTCTCACAGAGGGGTGCCCAAAGGGCGGGGTGTTTAACCCTGCAAGAGGGGAATTTTTTAAGAAAAGGATGTAATCCACAAGAACTTCGAATGTTTTTTGTTGAGATTTAGGAAGTTGGGGAATGGGAATTTGTTCAACATATTGATTCGATAATCTATAACCAGTAGTACCATATTGGTGAACATTATTTTTTACCCAATATTTTACTATTTTTGAATTTAAAACTGCCAAAATATATTTTCCTTTTTGTATATTAAAATTTGATAAAAATGCCATACTATCTAATATAAATTCATTGGGGTTTGATAAGCAAAATGTTGGTTCATGAGTAATTCGCTGCCACACAATCTTCTCTTTTTCAAATTCTTTTAAATAATTATCAGTGGGGCTATTATCTATTTCAATCCAATGATGACTTCCTGCTTTAACTTGTCCTCTATTTTTCAATTCTTTTTCAAACTGAACGAGATATTCAAATAAAATAGGGTAATTCTTAATAAACTCTTCTCCAAAATCCTTTTTGACTAAGATAATCCATAAATCGGCAAATTCGGCTTTATACCTTTTTATATCCCTTCCTCTTAAAATCGGTTTTATAATTTCTGCTGATTTGGGGTCTTTTGCTATTAGTTCATCTTTTGTTTTGCCGTCAATTATAAATGCTTTATTTAATCCAGTTCTAATACCATATTTTATACTTATATCCCAATCTTTAAGAGATGTGCCAACTTTCTCTATTCTTTCTTTTATTTTTTGTTCTTCAGGTGATAATATTATCCAACTATCCTCATTTAGATTCGTTAATACTGTAAAATCTTCATCTTTTATATCTTCAATTCTTTTATTCTTTTTCAATGTAAGCGCTTTTAAATTAATATTATTAGTTTCTTCTTTTTGTATAAGCAGAATATTTGTATCTACTGTGGCGGAGCTAAAAACTGCGGGACCTAAGTCAATTAATATTTTAGGATTATATTTGCTAAAAAACCTTCTTAACGATTTTCCATAAGCTGCTCGCATCCATTTATTAGAAGTTATAAAAACAAGATTACCTTTGTTATGCAGTATGTTTAAACCTTTTTCATAGAATAGAGCATAAATATCACCTGTTCTTTCAAAGGTTTCAAACTTCAGTTTTTTATACAAATCCGCATATTTCCGCTCGTTGTCAAAAGCCTTCTGTAATTGAATATACGGCGGATTACCAATTACCACATCAAAACCGCCTTTTTTATTAAAAACCTCGTGGAAATAAAGCTTAAAATCAAAATCGATTTTATATCCTGCCCAAGCAGATGCTGATTTTAAAAGTTCTCCAATTTTTTCATCAATAATCTGTTTTTGATTTTGTTTTTCCTCTTTATCAGTAATTGTATAATAATGTTTTGTTAATTTCTCAATTTCCATTTCAAGTGTTCCATCGCGCAATGTATCGTCAGGCATATTAATTAATGAATTCCCGCGAACGATTTTATATTCAAGGTTTGGCAACGGGTCGATACGATTAATATTGCTTTCGTCCACAACTAATGATAGCCACAATCTCAATTTTGCAATTTCTATGGCTCCGGCATCAATATCCACGCCATAGATTGAATTTTCAATTGCATTAGTTTTAAAGAAATATGGAGTTCGATTATCTTTTTTAGTTATAAAAGGGGTTAAGATATTACGTAGTTTTACAATTTCGGTCATCATTCCTACCGGGAAGGCTCCGGAGCCAACAGCAGGGTCGCAGATTTTAATATTTTCAAGGGCTTTATCAATTAATTCAGCATTATTCCTAATACTTTCAGGCAATTGATATTTATTTTTTTCTTTTTTAAGCTCACCTTTTTCTATTGCAGTATCCCTTTCAATTGTCTGGTCACCGTATTGAATAAAAATCTCCAAATCTTTTTTTGCGATCTTTTTATTAAGTTCTGCGTCAAGATAATAAAGCAAACTCTGTTGAACCATATAATGGACAATTTCACGAGGTGTGTAAAAAGCACCTTTGCTTTTACGTTCCTTTACTTCAAGCATACGTTCAAAGACTTTACCGAGCATTTCGGGATCAATTGCAACCTCTTTTTCAAGAGGTTCGTCCTCTTTTACTGTAAAATTATAAAGGTCAAAGATATCAAGAATACCTGTGCCTTCTTCATTTTCATCATTTTTATCAGAAAAAAGTTTATTGGGAATAATTATGTCCGTATTTTTCCAATCGTAAAAATTTATAGGATCGAACAACCCACCGTTAAGAAAAGGAATACGGCAATTAAATTTTTCATAAAAATCGGTTGTTCTTTTTTTGCTCAAGGCATCATAGAACAAATATTCAAGATAATCATTAAAAAAGTTTTTATTTTTGTTTTTAGCGTCCTCAAAAAGATGGCGCATAAAATTTCTGTCGCCTTCTCCGTATTTTTCACCTTCTTTTAAGCCAAGCCACCCTTTTTTCTGCAAAAAATAAAGAAAAACAATCTGGCCAAGTAATTTTTTAGCAAAATTTAGTGTATCGATATTTTTCTGATTAAATTCGTTTTTAATTTTATCATCATTTTTAACAATTTTATCAAGTTCTTCTTTGAGATTAAAAACAAGAGTTTTATATTTCTCAAAGAATTCATTAGAAACAGTTTCAATATTAAATGCTTCTTCCAAATCGGAGAGATTAGGTTGATTATCATTTTGCAATAATGGGATTAATTGTTTTTGCGCAGTATGGCTTTTGCCTTTTTCGCCAACATGAAAAGAAAATCTTTTAGCAGGAGTGATTTCGTCTTTTTTTTTAATAAGGCTATATTGCATTTTAATAAGAGAGAAACGCCAATCCTGTGACTTTGAGGAATAAAAAGCGACTAACGCGGCATCTTTTAATTCATTTCCACGGGAGCCATTCAAATACCAACGAATAAAATTACGCTGTGAAGTTCTGGCATATTCAATTGAATTTTCTTTTTTTAATTCAACCACCAAAACATCAATGATATTTCCATCTTTATCCTTAAATTTCCCTATACGCTCCATTTTTGCGATTATGTTTTGAAAACCGCGAGGAATTAAGTCTCCTTTATATGCTCTGCCTTTACCAAAAGGTTTTTCCTCAAGGTTTTTCAATAAATTCTTTATAAAAATTTTAAATTTATCTTTATCAAAACTATTCTCAAAAACATCTTGAATAATCTTTTTTGCTTCATAATATTGCATAATTGCTCCTTAATTATAAAAGATATTCTGATAAGATTATCTCTTCTTGATAATCAGCAAAAATATCGTTTTTTACCTGAATTTCATTAAATAATTGCTCCGGGAGATTATCCTTTATAATAGAATAAATTTCCTTAGGGTCAGTTTTATCTTTAATTTTAAAAAAGATTGTTTTTGCTGTTTTCTTTGGCATTGCGCCTTCTTCAATTAATTGTCTGACTTTTTCGAGATATTCTTTATCAAAATCGGAAAAACCGCTATATCTTCTCATTTCACTTGATTTTAGTATTGCCAATATTTTATTTGCATTATTCCTACTTCCTCTTCTTGTTGCGGATACTTCAATATCATCTTCAATCAGATCAGAACTGATTTTATATTTATTGCGTTCAAGCAAATCATAAAAATCTATTGGCAATTTTTGCGATTTTGTTTTTTCTGTTGCTTCAAAAAGTCGTACTGCTGTTAAAAAATCTATTTCTTTGCTCCCGTTTTTACTTGACAGGTAGAATTTTTCAAGTTTGCCTTTTCTAAAATATGTAAGCAGGGAATTTTTATATTCTTTATAAGAAGAATCTCTGGCAACTCTTGCCTTTCCGGGTAAATTTCGAATTTTATTAAAAAGCTTTTCATCATTATCACGGATATTTTCAATAGTTTTATAATATTTTAATTCGCTTTCTTCTTCTTCACCAAGAATAGAATCTTTTGAGGTTAATTTATTAAATAACTCGAATGATTTAATTTCTTCGCCATCAGTTAAGAGTTTGGCATCATTCCCTAACATTTCTATAAAATAGTTGATTTTTGCAATAGCCATTTCTTTTAATTTAATAATATCATTTGCTTCTTCAGTAGGGAAAAAATTATATATGAAAATTTTTTCAAATGGAGTATCAACTCTGTTTATTCGTCCGGCACGCTGGATCATTCTTGTAGGATTCCACGGAATATCATAATTTATAACAACATTAGACCTATGTAAATTTACACCTTCCGATAAAACTTCAGTAGTAATTAAAATTCTATATTTATCTTCTTTTTTTATAGCATTTGCATCAAAATTATGGATAACTGTTTTTAAATCTGCATCGGAAGAGCCACCATGATAAAGAAAAACATTTTCTTTTAAATTATTTTGTAGTTTACTTTTCAGGTATTCAGCCGTTTCTTTCGATTCAGTAAAAACTATTATTTTATTCTTTTTAAGAATATCATCATTTTTTAATCTATCCGTAAAACTATCAAATTTAGGGTCATCATTAATATCCTTCCACAAGTCTTTAATTTTCTTTAATGTTTGTAAATCACATTCTATATCTTTTTTTAATTGTTCAGTAAAATCATCTTTATGATATTGTTCAACCTTTTGGTCATCAATCAATTTTTGAATTGCATCAAAATTATCATCAAGAAAGTATTCGACAACTTGTTGCCAATGTTTTGCGCTTATATATACTTTACCACTATTATAAACATTTAAAAATTTTTCATAAGAAAGAATAAATCTATCAAGTGTTTCTTTAAAAGCATAAAAACTGCTTTCTAATCTTTTAACAAGCAAGATTTTCATAAATCTTCCCATATTTTTTTGTCTTGTTTTTTCCGAAACGGAGAGCTCATCTTTTAAATAAAGAAGTGGGGTATATCGTGCATATTTAAAATCTTTTTCACTTGTTATTAATTGAATGGTTTTTGTGAAAACATCATTCAATTTTTTATTTAACTTATAATAAATAGGCACAGGTTCGGAAACTTCCGGAAATTTTAATCCCTGCTTTTCCAAATCTTCTTTAAAATACTTTTCAATTTCTGTTCTTGTCCTACGAACCATTATATATTTTAAAACTTTATCTCTGATTTGAATTGCATTCTCTCTTACGGTGTTCATATACTTTTCATAATCTTTTTTTCTATCTAATTTTTTAAGCTTATTATGCAAGCCTTTGAAAAAACGTTCAAGGTCTCTAACTCCCGGAATAGTGCTTTTTCTTGCCTTTTGAAAGAGTTTTATTTGAGCAAGAATATCCAAGGGAGAATTATTTAATGGGGTTGCGGTAACTAATATAACCTTTTTACCTCTACATATAATAGAAAGCTTTTCGTAACTAATATTATTCTCATTTCTAAATCTGTGAGCTTCGTCAATTATAATATTCTCATATCTATCTGTACCAGTCTCAACAAGTTTGTCAAGTTTCCCAATAGACTCAAAATTAGCAGGTATATTAAAATTAGAAAAAACATTAGGCCAAGAATTAGGATTATCCTTATTAATAAGTGAAGGAGAAGCGATGACAAGTGTTCTCCCTGATAATTGACTTGCAAGTAATGCCGCCATATAAGTTTTACCTAAACCAACAACATCAGCAAGAAAGACACCGCCATACTCTTGAAGTATTCTTTTTGCATTGATAACAGCTTGTTCTTGATACTTTAATCTCATAATATTATCAGGTAAATCCTGATAAAATAAATCAGAATTTAATTCCAAATCTGCTTTAAAATATTCATATAAAAATTTCAAATATAATTCATAAGGGGTAATATTATCATTTAAATGAGTCTTTTTTGTTACAGTTTCCACATAGAGTTCATTAATATCCACTGCTTCTTTCCAGAGAATCTCGAACTTGTTCAATGCGTATTCAACATCCATTCTGTTTTTCAATTGTACATTAAATTCATAATTAGCGGATAAACCTGATTCTGAAAAATTGCTTGAACCTGTTATTACACTGCCAAAATCTCTATCATCTTCTTTATATCTACTAATATAGACTTTTGCATGTATCTTATTGGTCGGGTGAGCTTTAATTTCTATTTTGTCATTTTTAATCCATTCAATAAACTTTAAAGCACCTTCTTCCACCTCTTTTGTATCTTCGCTTTTTTTCATTTCTTCAATTATTTGCTCACAAATTATTTTTTTTGTTTTTGCGTGAGTTTCAAAATCGAGCCTTCTTTCTCTTCGGGCTTTGTCAATAATATCAAATGTTTTATCATCAATATTCAAACCTACAAGGATCCTTATTTTTTCTATATTTTCAAAGGATTTATATAATTGATGGAATCCGCTTATTCTGAAATATCCGACAAGAATATCAAAAAATCTAACATCCTTTAAAACTGCTTTGAATCTGTCTAATAATGTATTTCCTTCTTCATTAGTAAAAAATGTCAAATCTGTATATGTCATTTTTAGCTATCCTTTTAATTAAATTTATATAATACACTACTCTACCCTTATATTCTCAGCCTATAAATTATGCTGTTAGCAAGACATTAAAAATATAATATAATAAAAAAATATGTTTGTCAAATAAAGAATTTGAAAAAAAACCAGCAATATAAAAAACTTAATTAATAGTAATTCATCTCCAAATTTAGGATATGGGAATGAAATAGACATAGTATAAAAATAGAATAGGCATGGTATCCCCTTTGGGTATAAAATTTAAAGTATTTGTCAAGCTCATTATTTATGATTATAGGTCTGAAATCTAATATACCGATATACTTTTCTTCTTCTTACTTACACTTACAAACTCTCTTCCATTATCCGTCTGTATCTTTATGGATTCCAAATCTACTCGGTAGCTCTCTAAATGACTTAATAATTTATCTATAAATTACTCCTTGGGAAAGCTATCTTTTTATCCATTTACGTACTGTTTTTACTGTTGTATTGAATCGTCTTGCTGCTGGCTTTTTTTCATAATTTAATGGCATACTTAACTAATTCTTTTCTAATTCAAAAATTTCCTTTACTTTTTCTTTTATTAGGTCATGGTCTCCTTCTTATTTTTTTGATTTAATTTTTTTTCAAATTATAAATACAATTTTTTTTAATTCAAGGGGGCCATATTTCATTTTTTACCAATACTCAACATACAAAAATTTATTGACAGTTTAAAAAATTTTTATATATTTAATAAAACTAACATTTTTTTAAACAGGAGTAAATTTTGAAAAATTTAAGCATAACAGAACGGGCAAATGAACTTTCATTTGATATTGATATATCAAACGAAATTGAATTTTTAAGAATATTAAGGCAAACCGATTCGCAAATTTTTGCAGGATATTTAAGATTCCCCGGTCTAAAAGACGATATATTCATCCAAAATTTATTCAAAGCATATAAGATTCTGTTTCAAAAATTAATTCAATCTAAACGGAATAAAAAACAAATAAAAATAATTTTCACAGGAGCAGGAACATCTGGACGCCTATCAATGTTAGCCGCAGAATTATTTAAAGATGACTATGAAAAGATATTAGGATATAATCCATTGGATTTTCTTATTGCTGGCTCTAACCTTGCTCTTATAAAAGCACAGGAAGGCGCAGAAGACGATCCTCTCATGGGGATAAAAGAATTAGAAAACAAAATTCAAAATTTAGATTACATTTTAATAGGCATAACCTGTGGATTTTCTGCTAATTATGTTGGCGGGCAACTTTATAAAACAGTAATTGAAGATAAACAAAACGCATTTTTAATAGGATTTAATCCTTTGGATTTTGCAAGAAAAATTAAACCTGAAAACTGGGATAAAAGCTTTTTTGATACTATAAATACTATAAAAAATAAAGAAAATTTTACACCTCTTAATCCAGTTATAGGTCCAGAGCCAATTACCGGTTCAACAAGAATGAAAAGCGGCACAACAACAAAAATAATCACAGATTCTTTATTATATCTTGTATTAGAATCTTTAAAAAATAATAATCCATATAAAAATTATAACGAATTCAAAGAAAGATTTTTAAAATTACTAACTGAATACTATTGTGCTTATGACAATGTATATAAAAATATTGACAATCTCGCAAAATTAATTAAAAATGCCGGAACCATATTAAGAAATTATGGCAATATTTACTATCTCGGAGAATCATTTGCTGGACAATTAGGTATTATAGATGCTTCAGAATGTCCTCCTACCTACGGAGCAGGATATCACGATGTACGAGGTTTTATGAAAAATGGGTGGGCGGATTTTTGCTCAAGTGCGCAAGATCTTTCACATATCGATAATTTATATGATATAAGCTTTAATAATCTTAAAAATATAATTGCTAAAAACCATAATGATTATATAATCTTCATTACAGGCACAGCTGAATATTTTAATAGAAATAAAGATTTATTCTCCTCTCTAAAAAATATTAAAAAAATTTTATTAACTGATACCAATATTGACAATATAGGCGAATATGATTTTGTATTAAATAATTGTCATGATATAAAAGACATACCTATTTTTACATCAATAGCTACAAAATTAATATTTAACGCAATTACTACTTTTGCCCATGTCTTCAAAGGTAAAGTTTACAAAAATAGAATGATAGATTTAAGAATTAGCAATAATAAACTATATTACAGAAGCATCAATATTATAAAAGATATTGTAGACACTGACGAACAAACAGCTGAATTATCAATTCTTAAAGCAATTTATGATACAGATTCTCTAACTGATAGCATATTAAAAGCACCAATATCAAAACATATTTTAATCTCTACAGATAAAGAAAAAGTAATTCCTACAGCTTTATTACTCGCGACTGGGGAATTCGATCTTAAAAAAGCCAAACAAAAACTAAAAGAAATTCCGATAATCAGAAATATAATTGAAATTATTAGCTAATGAATACTAAAAAAATCAAAATATTATTAAAATTTGTAATTACTATTGGCATTTTTATAATTTTATTTAATTTATTCGATATAAGAAAAATAACTGAACTTATTTCCCATATATCTTTTCTAAACATTTTATTAATTTTATCAACATGGTTTATAAGTATCATAATAGCAAATATAAGATGGTATATACTGGTTATTCCATTTAAAAAAGTCAATTTTATATTTTTGCTAAAAACATATTTAATTGGTTTTTTCTTTAATACATTTTTGCCATCAAGTATTGGTGGAGATTTTTATAGAATTTTTAAATTATACAAAAAAACAGATTCAAAAACAGATGCCGGTGCTTCAGTTTTTATAGAAAGATTAATTGGATTTTTAGCTATTGCTATGATTGCATTTATATCTTTATTTTTTATTCAAAATAACAAATTACTAAAACAATTCGGGGTTCTAACAGGAATAACTTTTGCGTGCTTAATAGTAATATTCTTTTTATCTCTAAACACAAAATTTATAAATTTGCTAAATAAAATTTTTATAAAAATCCATTTTTTGGGAATTGGAGAAAAATTAACTTTATTTCTTGATAAATTAAACAGCTATAAAGATTTCAAAAAAAACTTAATTATATCATTTATATTATCAATAATATACCAATTGATTGTAGTCTTAACTTTCTATATTACCGCAATAGCTTTACAAATAAATATTTCATATTTCTTATTAGTGATATTTGTATCCTTAATGAGTATTATCACCTTAATACCTGTTAGTATAGGAGGACTTGGAATAAGAGAAGGAACTTTTGCTGTTCTTTTTAAATTAACAGGACATCAACCCGAAAGTGGTTTAGCATTATCCATAATATTTACATTTTTAACATCTATAGTTCATCTTTCCGGAGGATATTTTTATTTATTTAAAAACGAATAATAAATAAAAAAAAATTGACTTTCATAAAAAAAATTCTTATATAATAAGAAAAGAGGGATGTAGGTATGAGTAATTTTAATTTAAATGAATTAAGATCGAAAGATGAGCTCGTTACAAAGTTAAAAAACATAATCAACGTATTATCTAAATTTATTAAAATGGCAGAGAAGATGATTGAAGTGGGCAAAAAAAATTTTAACATTAATGAATTTTCTAACCTTCTAAATACTATAAAAGAAATTCCAGATGAACTCAAACATTCTCCTTTATTAATAGAAGAAACAATAAAATTTGTAGAAGGTATTATTGGAGAGGTTCATAGTATAAGACTTCAAATAGAAAAAAGTTTCTCATCAAAAAATGGTACACTAAAAAAAGCTGTGGAAACATTAGATAAAATACCTGAATCTACTATGAAAGCTACTCAAGAGATTTTAAATACTTTAGATAATATAATGGCTAAAGAGGGAGATATTTTTGACATACTCAATGAACTAAAAGAATCTGGTACTCAGGATAAAGAAAAATTAGAAAAGCTTGAAACCTTACTTTTAGAAAACCAAAATGATCATTTCGATATTATGAATGCTCTTCAGTTTCAGGATATAACTACCCAACAAATTGAGCATGTTAACGACTTATTAGAAAAAACAGAAATCAAACTAAGCAAGCTTGCCTTAAAACTACGTGGACTTGATGAAGCAGATATAAAGAAAATAATTGAAGAACAAGAAAAAAATAGAACTCGCGTTTACGATCCAAATGCAGAATATAAACAAAAAGAAGAAGAACAACATTTTGCCGATACATTGTACGAAGAGCAAAAAAATAAAGAAACATTAGATCAAGATGATATAGAGAATCTACTCTCACAATTCGGTAAATAATAATGGAATTAGACAATATTGTCAATATTGTAGATGGTCAATATTTAACAAAAAAAATACAAAATATAAATATCCAATATGCTGGTGCTGCTGATTTAATGAGTGATATACTGGCTTTAACAGATCAGCCAATGATTCTTATTACCGGACTATGTGGAATTCAGGTTGTTAGAACAGCTGAGATGTCCGGCAATATTCTTGCAATAATTTTTGTACGGAATAAACTGCCTACACCTAATATTATTGATGAAGCCGAACACTTAAATATACCATTAATAAAAACCAAATTATCAATGTTTGAAACATGTGGATTACTCTATGAAAATAATATAAAACCTGTACCATTAAAATATGACTGATTCTGATTATGTTCGAGTTAAATTTCCTATTGAAAAAGACTTTTCCACTGCTGGAAACGCCTCATCTGGATTAAAAAAATTACTAAAAGCAGTAGGCATTCCTCCTGAGATAATGCGAAAAATAGCTGTTGCTTCTTTTGAAGCTGAAATTAATGCCATAGCCCATGCCAATGGCGGTGAAATGGATGTTCTTATAAGTCCTAATCATATAACTGTAATTGTAAAAGATAACGGACCTGGAATCCCGGATATAAAACTTGCAATGACCCCCGGGTATTCAACAGCATCAGAAGAAGTTAGAAATATGGGATTTGGCGCTGGAATGGGACTCCCAAATATAAAAAAAAATGTTGATGAATTAAAAATCGACACCGAATTAGGTGTAGGTACTACTTTAACATTTACTGTTTACTTAAACAAAAAAAATGAAAGCACATAGTATCAAGCTTATCCCCGAAAAATGTCTCGGCTGTACACACTGCCTTAGAGTATGCCCTGTACAAGCAATTAGAATAAGAAATAAAAAAGCTCATATTAATGAAAATATATGTATAGATTGTGGCGAATGCGTTAGAATATGTCCATATAATGCCCACGAAATCATTATAGATGATACTTCTATCATTAACAATTATTCATATAAAATTCTTATAGTACCTGATGTTTTCTGGAGCCAATTCCCAGATTTGGAACCGGAAGAAATCATTCCTTTAATTAATTATCTTGGTTTCAATGCCATTATATCTGATAGCATCGGATTTAAATTATTTGAACAACAAATAGAAATATTCCTATCAAAAAAACTAAATGATAATAGAACTTACATCATTCCTAATTGCCCAGCTGTCGTAAGGTTAATATTCACAAGATTCCCAAGTCTCATCCCGGATATTATCCCTATAAAAAATACCTATGAAATTACTTCTTACTTTGCTAAATATTATTTTGAAAATATATTAAATAAAAAAAATATAGGAATCTTTTTACTAAGTACATGTTCCGCTAGAGTTACATCTTCAAAAAATCCTATTGGTGAGAAAAAAAGCCTTATCGATGGCACATTCTCCATTAAATCTTTTTATAATAGAATAAAAAGCATTAATAATAAAAATTTAACTTTAGATGAAAATTTTGTATTTCTTTATACTAATTTTAGAAAAAACAGCATATTAAGAAAATTCAACACATTAAATATTACAGGAACTGAATACATAATAGATACTTTAGACAAATTAGAATCAAATCAAAAATTCAACCTTAAAATAATAAATCCTTATTCCTGCATTTTAGGATGCTATAATGGAATACTAAATGTACAAAATCCATATCTTGCAAGAAAATTATTAAGAACTAAAAAATTTCTGTATGAACCGCTTGAAATAGATATTAATAATATACCTTTTAATGTATATCTTTCTGAAAATATAAATCTCATTAAAGAAGAAAAGAATAATGAAAATATTTTAGAAAAACTGAAAAAAATTAACAAAATTGAAGAAATTTATAAAATACTACCCCATCTGGATTGTGGTGGCTGCGGTTCTCCAAATTGCCATTCTTTTGCAGAAGACATTGTTAATGAAAACATAGATATTAATCTTTGTGTTTTTTTAAATAAAGGAATACCTGAGAGGAAATAATGAAAATCAATGAAATTATCAACAAATTAAATTATGAATTATTAACAAATTTTCAAATAAATGAAAATTTAGAAGCCAATGGCGTTTATATTTCTGATTTACTTAGTGATGTTATTGGAAATGCGCAAAAAGGAAATATCTGGGTTACTTTACAGGGACATATCAATATAGTTGCAGTAGCTGTTTTAAAAGAATTACCACTTATCATAATTTCAAAAAATGGAACCGTTGAAGAAAATACAATTCAAAAAGCAAACGAAGAAGACATTATTTTATTAAAAAGTCAAGACCTAACTTACCAAATTGCATGCAAATTATATAAACTCGGCTTATAATGTCTAATCTATACCCTATAGACCTGCATATTCATACTGTACTCTCTCCATGTGCAGATCTCACAATGTCACCTCCTCTGATGCTTAAAAAATTCCTTCAATACGGCACAAAAATTATTGCTATTACTGATCACAATTCTGTTTTAAATTTTCCAGCTTTTACATATTATGAAAAATATGGAATATTAGTAATACCCGGTATGGAATTAACTACTAAAGAAGAACTTCATCTTTTATGCCTTTTTGAAAATTACCAGATAGCACTTGAATTTAATAGATATGTGTATGAAAATTTACAAAATTTAAAAAATAAACCAGAAATTTTTGGCGAACAGTACATTATTAATGAAAAAGAAGAAATTATCAAAGAAGAAGATGCTTTTTTAGCAGGAATAACAAATATATCTCTCGAAACTGCTATAAATAAAATAAACGAATTAAATGGTATTCCAATACCTGCTCATGTAGATAAACCTTCTTTTAGCATTACTTCTCAATTGGGATTTATACCTGATAATTTAAAAATTTCAGCCATAGAACTTTTTTTTGAAAAAAATATAGACAAATATAAAAACTCATATAATATAATTTTCTCTTCTGATGCTCATTCTGTAGAAATGATAAAAAAACCTAAAGTAGCAATAAAAGCTACCAAACTATCATTCAAAGAATTATACTCTGCTTTATATGAACCTAAGAATGCAAGGCTCTCATTCCTATGATGAAAGAACTTTCAATGCATATCTTAGATCTATTGGAAAATTCTACAAAAGCAAATGCCAATAAAGTTATCCTAAATATAACAATAAATACACACAAAGATATTATTGAAATCGAAATAATAGATAACGGTAAAGGAATTCCTAAAGAAAAAATAAATAAACTCTTTGATCCTTTTTATACAACACGAACTACAAGAAGAGTGGGACTGGGCCTCCCATTAATAAAACAAACAGCATTAAGTTGCAATGGAGATGTTGTCCTTCAATCAGAACTAAATAAAGGGACAAGATTATTTTTTTATATGCAATATTCGCATATAGATCGTCCACCAATGGGTGACTTAATAACAACTATTTTGTCTTTTATAATTGGAAATAAAAATATTGACTTTTACTATAAACATTGTTATAATAAAAAGTGTTTTAATCTAAACACAGGGGAGCTATTAAAACAACTCGATGGGGATCTGTCTATGCTTGACAACCCTGATGTTTACAACTTTCTACATGATTATATCTTAGAAAATTTAACTTTAATCTACGGGGGTAAAAAAGATGAAATCTTTAGCTGAATTGAGGGCAATTAAAGAAAAAGCTAAAGCAAAAATTCACGCTCGTGAAAACACAAATGCAAAATTTACTATTATAGTCGGAATGGGAACCTGCGGCATAGCTGCCGGTGCAAGAGAAACCCTAAAAGAAATTATCAACCAGATACAAAAAAGAGAACTTGGGAATGATATTATTGTTACTCAAACTGGATGCGCTGGATTCTGTGCTAATGAACCTATGGTAAAAATTATAGATAACAAAGGCAATGAAGTAATCTACGAAAAACTCACAGCTGATAAAGTAAAAAGAGTTTTCGATGAACATATCGAAAATAATATAGTAGTTAGTGATTTCGTTTTCAATATTAATACAAAATAAACAGAAGGGAAATATGGCCAAAGTTTCTTTTGAAGAAAATTTAGAAAAATTAGAAGAAATTGTTGAAAAATTAGAAAAAGGAAATCTTCCTCTTAATGAATCTTTAACATTATTTGAAACCGGCATTAAATTATCTAACGAATGTCTAAAAGAACTTGACAAAGCTGAAGGTAAAATAAGAGTTCTTGTAAAAAACGAAGCCAATGGGTTTCAATTGGAACTTCTCGATGTAACTGATTAGTTAGGAGATTCAATGGCTTTCGATTTATTAAAAAAAGAAATAGATTTCGTAAAATCAGAAGTAGAAAAATGGCTTGATAAATTATTACCAGCTGATTCCGAATACCCAGAAAGATTACATCAGGCCATGCGGTATTCAATTTTTGCTGGTGGAAAAAGATTAAGACCATTCCTGGCATATCTTGGATTTAAAATTGCGAATGGTACTGAACTTGATCAGGTTTTTAAATTAGGTGCTGCTTTAGAAATGATACATACCTATACATTAATTCATGATGATTTGCCAAGTATGGATAATGATGACCTAAGAAGAGGAAAACCTACATGTCATAAACAATTTGATGAAGCAACCGCAATACTTGCAGGTGATGCTTTATACGCCCATGCATTCTATATACTCTCTCAAGTAACCAATAATTGCAAAATTATAGAAAAAATTGCGTTTATGAGCGGGTCCTACGGCATTGTCGGTGGTCAAATGGCTGACATACTATCAGAAGGGGAAGACATAGATTTAAACACACTGGAATATATACATAAAAATAAAACTGCTGTTTTTATTGCAAATTCTATAAGCCTTGGTGCATTACTTGCTCAACCAGAAAATAATTTTATTAGTAGTAAATTATTTGACTATGGATTAAATATAGGGCTTGCATTTCAAATTATAGATGACATATTAGATGTTATTGGAGATGAAAAAATTTTAGGAAAACCTATCGGTTCTGACGCAAATCTTAATAAAGCTACTTTCCCTAAATTAGTAGGACTGGAAAAATCAAAAGAAATTGCTCATGACTATATTGAAAAATCAAAAGAAATTGCTAAAATTTTTGTTGATTACAGGGAGATTTTAAACGAATTATCGGATTTTATTATAAATAGAATGTATTAACATTTTAAATAACATCTTAACAAATAAAATCTTAGCTG